>NZ_JAYRUC010000004.1:0-240794 GCF_041919235.1 Pandoraea sp. | reverse complement strand
ATATCACGCGCCACAGCTTCCCCCGCTGCCGTTGCCGCTTGCATCAGACGCGACTGGTCGTTGAGTAGATTTTGCAAATCAGGCGTGCGAGATACCGTCCCGTTCAAGTCAGCAGTATCGCGATTCAAACTCGCCAGATCCTGCGTCTGATTCGCCTCGTCCGTCAGCGTGATCGTGCCTTCGCTTACGCCCGTGCGTGTCGTCGCCCGCTCGCCGCCGCTCTCCATTTGCGGCAACATCGGAGAAATCCCACCGGTGTTCTTGCCCGAGGTGTTCCCCGTCGTACGCTCGTTCGCGCCGCCATTACCCACGGTAGCGCCACCACCGACACCAAAACTATTGGCGCTGTATTCCGAATGGTTCTCAATGTCGGCGAACGTCAACGTGGCTGTCGTCAGTTGATTCTTTGACGGATCGGCTGTGCTTGCAATGTAGGCACCCTTCAGATCGGTGTTACCCATCACGCCGACGTCAAACCCACCGCCGCCCGCCTGGATTCCGGATTGCTCCTCCACGCCCGCATAGTTGCCGCTCGCATTTCCGCGCATGTAGTTCGCGCTTCCCGACGCACCTCCCATGCTGAGATTCATGCCACCGCCCATGCTCTGCTGGTGCGCGGAACTCTCGCTCGTATCCTGCACGCTGGCGATGTTTAGATCTCCACCCACGCGAGCAATGACCTTGTCGGCGTTCACGTTCGCGCCGACGATATTCGTATCGCCACCGCTCGCGATCACCGCCGTCTGGCTCGCGTCGATATGCGTGTTGCTTTGGAATTTCGAATCCGAGTTGGCATCGCCGTTCGCCCGGGACAGCGACGCCGACACGCCCCAACCGCTCGTGCCGTAAGACACCCCAACGCTGCCGCTCTTCGATTCGGTATCGCTACGCGTTGAATCGGTGTCGGTGCTGTGACTCAGGTTGACCTGATTGTTGGCTTGCAGGAGAACGTCCTTCGCATCGATGTTCGAACCGATGATGTTGACGTTGCCTTTCCCCGCCGCCGTGTCACCGGTTGCGATGAACGCCGCCGTGCCACCGGCCGTGATATTGCTCGACACGTTCTGCGCGCTGTCGGATGAAGACGTCGACTTGCTGCTCGACGACCCCCAACTCAATTCGACCTTCGCTTCAGGCTTGCCGCCGCCGGAGAGCGCATCGCGCGCGCCCTTGGCTTGGCCCAATGCACCAACGGTTCCGCTGGCGGCCGCATAACCTCGCAAGGCCGAAACGCGCGCATCGCCGCCGGAGTCGGCGGCAGCACGCGTCTGATTCGCAACGTTTTGCACCGCATCGATCACCGGTGCCTTGACTGCCAAGGTGAAGCCCGAACTCTTCGTCTCGTGCGTCGCGTCATGATGCTGGCGATTGACTGCCGACTCGACGGTGACGGTTTTCCCAATGCCCGCCACATTCCCTCCGGCGACGATGTCGCTGCCGCGCACGAGAAGGTCATTGCCCGCCACCATGCTGACGTTGCCGTTCACGCTGCCGACAAGACTTCCCGTCTGCGTCACGCTGCTGTCATTGGTGCGGTCGCGCTGCTCGTTCTTCCCGTATGAGATACCCACCCCTCCGGACGAACCAAACCCCGATCGCTTCTCCTCACGGAACGTGCGGCTCTCCCTCACGTTCTCCGTCGATTCGATGCGCAGGTCGTGACCGGCCTGAAGGGCAACGTCCTTGGTGCCGACAATCGTGCTCCCCCGCACGCTCATGTCCTTGCCCGCCGCCACCGCCACGCTGTCTGCCGAGATCACGCTACCGTTGGCGACAGTGTTTTTCGTGTCGGTCGTGCTCACCGTTGTCGTGCTACTCAAGAACCCACCGCTACTGTCTTCCCGGCGGCTGTGAAATTCGTGAGTTTCGATGACCTCACCGATATTCACGTCGCCCGCCGCCACCAGCGTCGCCGTTCCCTTCTCGAGCGCGATACCGCTGCCGAGCACGTTGATATCTTTGCCGGAGACAACCGTGAGGCTGTCACCGCTTTGAACCGTAGTGCCGATCACCGTGTCGTCCGACGTACGCAGTGCTTCCGCGTCGGTACCGCGACTGGCGCTGTCCGCACCGCTGCTGTGGTAGGTGGAGGTTGCTACCGACGCCTGCAGCGTCACGTCGCCCTTCGCCGCTAATACGCCGCCTCCTTTCAGGTTCAGACTGGCGCCGGTCGCGGTCAGATCACCGCCCACCCCAATCTGGGCGACGCCTCCCACCGTCACCGTGCTGCCTGCCTTCGAGTTCAGATCGGTATCCGACACGCCGCTGCCGATCGACACCGACTTCCGCTCGCCCGTCTGCACCGCGCCAAGATCCCAGTTGCCACCAATGGCCATACCGAGATTCCCGCCCACGTTCAAGTTGCCCGCGTTCTGCTCGAAATTGCCTCCCGTCGCGATCGCGGCGTTGCCCGTCACGTTCAGATTCGCAACGGGGCCGAGCGTCGTCGTGACGCGTGTGGCTCCCGCGTCGCCGTCCTGCCTGAGTGTGTTCGTCGTCGTGTTCAGCAGAAGATCGCCGCCGGCCATGAGTGCCAGACTTCCGGCATTCACCGTGGCGGAACTCATGTCGATGTCGCCCGCCGTCGTCAACGTCATCAGGCCGCCGCTCTGCAGCGACCCGAACGCGTTGTCGATGGACTTGCCGTCAACCGTGAGGGTGCGATCTGCCTGTACCGTGCCGCTGTTCGTGAGCGTCTGCGTGTCTTTCAGGTCGATGTCGCCCGCAGCGATCAGCGGGCCGTTCATTGGCTGCTGACTCGTTTGCGCCAGATAGACCACCGGCACCAGCACGGTCTGTCCGTCCACGATCTGGGTCTGCATGATCACCACATTGCTGGTGAGCGCGGCGACCTGCGCCGCCGACAGGCTCATGCCCGGCGAAAGGTTCAGCGACTTCGCGAGTGCCGCGCCTGACTTCATCAACGCCTGATACATCGACTCGATGTTGGTAAAGGGACCGAGGACTGCCTTGCCGGTGAGCGCCGTGATCTGGTCCCGCACCAACTGCTGCTCGTACATGCCGTCCCCCAGACGCTTTGCCGTCGTCTGCGGATTGACCCCTATCTGCCGGAAATAGTAGTCGCTCGAAATGAAGCGCTTGACGTCAGTGAAGGCCGGATTCGATTCGATGAGGTACGCCGCGTCCGGCGCCGTGGCCGGGCGGAACAGACCGCCCTGCGGGATCGTCAGGTTGGCGATGACGCTGACGGCCGTGGCACGTGCAATGATCGGATCGACGCGCACAACACTCGTCTGAATCGATGTCGCGTCGATCCTTGTTCCATTGGCGTTACCGCCCGCAACTCCGACAGTCACGTCCGTCACCGACTGGCCGGGTACGAGGCCGATCGATGGCACGCCTGCATTGCCCGCCGTGTTGTCGATGCTCACCCCCGAGCCGGTCAACCTACCGTTTGCGACAAAGGTCGATTCGTAGGCGGGCGAGGTGTACGTACGGATATCTGCGAGGGAGCGATTCCAACCCGTCGGACGGTACGTCGGGTAGTTGGCGTCGCCGAACGGCAATTGCCAGTCGCGGATGCTCTTGTCGTAGTTGTCGTAGTGATAGTGCCCCGAGTAGGTGACGCGTATGACCGGGGCGTTCTGGCCTTTCCAGCTATTTTGGTCCAGCGTTACGGGCGCCGCGATGTCGCCCGTCGCCGCTACCGCACTCCAGTAGTTTTGAAACACATCGACTGACGAAGCGTTCAGGTTGGCGCCGGAGATGATTTGCGCCTTCGGGCTGATCGATGTCACGGTGTTGGCTTCTGCCACGCCGGTATAGCTGGTGTAGATGTAGTCGCTGTTCCATCTCCCACTCCGGGGCGGTTCGGGGTACGCGCCGCCAATCGCGTTAGGATCTCGCGTATTGAATTTCCCCGTGCGCCCGCTCAGGCTGACGCCAAGACTGGCGAGAAGATCCGCAGAGACCGACGACGTAAAACCCGACGTCTGCATTTGTCGCCGCGTATTCGTGACCTGATTGGCGTGCAGCGACATATCGCGTGTGGACTGGATCAGGGACGATTGATTGCGGATCAGTTTTGCCTGAGTGTAGTTGCCGCTCGCGTCCTTGCCCCCGGCCAGGATAACGCGGCCAAGCCCATAAATGGCCGTCGTCGCCTGCGTATCGGTGGCCGTCGTGTCGTCGCGGTTCTCAATGATCGGTGCCAGAAGTTCCAGCGTCCCCTGGCTGTTCGTCGCGCCAATGAGCGCGGTCGGTCCGACGTTCGACAACAGCGATGTCGCATTGAGCGACACACCGCCGCCCACCAGGGTGCCCGTGTTCCGCAACGTGTTCGAGTGCGTCGTGAACGTGCCCCCGGCCATCATCGTGCCGCTGTTGGCGATATCCCCCGCCGTGATGCTCAGGTTCTCGGCCGCTTCCAACCGGGTGTCGTTCGTGAACGTGCCGGACACCGTAATGGCAAGCTCATGGCCCGCCTCCAACTTCAACGCCGGCGCCATCGCGAGGTCGCCCCCGACGTTGACCGCCACATCGTGGGCCGCACCGTACGCGCCGCCGCCCGCAAGCGTTGCTGCCGTCACGGTCAGGTCGTTCGTCGCGCCGATCTGCCCGCCGGTATTCGTGAGCGCACCCGCCGTCTTGATGACCACGTCGCCGCGCGACCCGGTCAGGTTGCCGATGCCACCCCCCGTGTTGTCGAGCGTGGCCGCATCGATCGAGACGCTTGCCCCGCTCAGTTGCCCGCCCCGCGTGTTGTCGACACTCGATGCGCTGACCGCCACCCGGCCGTTACCCGTGATCGTGCCGTGGCGATTGACGGTAACGGTGCCGCCATCAATCGTCGCATCTCCCGTGCCGAGGTTTCCAATAAGGCCGTCCGTGTTGTCGATGGACGCGGCCCGAAGCGCGAGCGTGCTGCTCTCGACCTTGGCGTGGGTGTCGGAACCGCCGCCAGACTGGATCCGACCGTTCGTATTCGTGAGTGAACCGCCGACCCCGAGCGACAGGGAGGCGAGCGAGCGCACCACCCCTTGCGCGTTGTTCACGTCGCCCGCAATGCGCGCGGTGATGTAGTCCCGCGCCGTAAGCCTGCCGGCCGAGTTGTCCAGACCGCCCGCCCGCAACGCCAGTTTGCCCCCCGCGACAATCTGGCCACCTGCATTCAACAGCATGCCCGCGCCATCGCCTGGCGCGATGGTCAGCGTTCCCGTTCCGGCGGCGAGGATCTTGCCTCCGTTGTTGTTGAGCAGATTGGGGGTCAGCGTCAGATCGCGGCCGTTGCTCTGAATCGTGCCGCCGGAACTGTTGTCGAGTGTCTTGCTGACATCGACCGACATCGGCGACGCACCGTAGTGCAGGATCGTCCCACCGCGATTCAGGAGGTCGGTCGCGGATAAGGCCAGTTGGTTGGCCCGCACGTTGCCGCCGCTGTTGTCGAGCGTCTCGCGACTCGTCAAACTCAGGGTCGGCGCCACGATGGCCCCGCCCTTGTTCGTCAGCGACCCGGTGCGGATCGTTTCGTTGGCCTGCGCACCAATCTCGCCGCGATCATTGGCCAGCGCCTCGCTCGTGAGCGTCAGGTCGGTATTCGACAGCAGCTTGCCGTTCGTGTTGTCGAGCGTGCCGTCGACCGTCGCCGTGAGCCCGGCTTGCCCCACGATGAGGCCCGCCGCGTTGTCCAACATTCCCCCCGAGGCGACGACCCGACCGTTGCTCTTGATCCTCCCGCCCTTGTTCGAGACGGCGCCGCTCCCGTTGCCGGCATTGATCGTCAGTGTGCCGGCGCCCGCATGCGTGATCGTGCCGTCGCGGTTGTCCAGCGTGGACGGCGCCAACAAGAGATCCGCGCTATTGGTTTGCAGCGTGCCACCCGCCGAATTGTCGAGCGTGCCCGAGACGGCGACGTGCATCGACCCGTCGCCCGTTTGCGTGATCGTGCCCGCGTGATTCACGAGGTCCGTCGCGCTCAGCTTCAGTTGCGCTGCCTGTGTGGTCCCGCCGCTATTGTCGAGCGTTGCAGCACTCGCCGTTGCCGTCTCGCCCGCAAAGATTTGACCGCCGCTGTTGGTCAGGCGACGGGCCGCCCGGATCGTCGCATGCCTCGCCGCCCGAAGCGCACCAGCCCCGTTGTCGAGCGACCGTGCGACGATTTTCAGGTCCGTCTGCGCGCTGATCGTGCCCCGATTGGCAGCGGTCCCTGCCTCGAGCGTGACATCCCCGTTGCCACCGATCACACCTCCCTGCGCACCC
The DNA here is from genome assembly GCF_041919235.1 of Pandoraea sp. Lineage (NCBI taxonomy): Bacteria > Pseudomonadati > Pseudomonadota > Betaproteobacteria > Burkholderiales > Burkholderiaceae > Pandoraea > Pandoraea sp. Next base: position 234,575 of record NZ_JAYRUC010000004.1, on the reverse strand, counting down.
GTTGAGGTCTTGCCTGCAGCATTCTTGAGCATTCCCGTGACCGTTACCGTCAGACCCTCGGTGCCCAACGAGGTGATGCGGCCCGCCGCATTGTCCAGCGCGTCGCCTGCAACGGACAGCCCCGCTGCGCTCTGCAAGATCCCCCTGCGGTTCGTAATGGCACCGCCACGAACTTGCATGGCCCCCGCAGAGACGATCTCGCCGCCCTCATTCGCAAGTTGTCCCGAGGTCTGTGCGACGAGTTCAGTCCGCGATGAAATTCTGCCCGCCACGTTGGATAGGCGGCCAGCGTCGACTCTCACGCTGCGTCCGCCGGCGAGCGTGCCACGGTCGTTGATCAATATGCCCGCGACCCGCATTTCCACGTCCCTCTGTGCGCTCGTGGTCGCGCCGGAGAGGTCCAGGTCGCCAACGTTGGAAGTCATCGAAAGACTGCCGTTGGAAGACGTCTTGCTGCCCGCGAGGTTGAGCCTGGCACCCCCGATCATCGCGTTTCCGCCCGCAACGTTCAGGCCGCTCGCGTCGAGTTGGCGCGATGCGGTGACCGACAGGTTGCCGCTGCTGCCAACCGAACCGTCGTCATTCACGCCAGCGCCGAGCGTACCGGTCGAATGAACGCCGCCAGCCGCGACGCGCAGGTCTCGTTGCGCGGCCAGCGTGCCGCCGTTCGTGAGCGTGTCCGTAGCGCCAACCGTGAGGTTCCGCTTCGCGTAGCTCGTGCCCGTGTTGGCAACGCGCTCCGCATCGATCTCAATGTGACCGTTGGCGCTCAGCTTGCCGGATTGGATCAGCAGCCCCGCACTCGTGAGCGTCAGGTCGCCGGCTTGCGCCGCGATCTCGCCTGCATTCGAAACCCCGACGCCCTTTTCCGTCCCCACCAGCGTGATGCGGTTCGCGTACATTCCGCCGAGTGCGCTAACGTCGATCGACACGCCCGGAGCGGTGCCATCGCCGCTCGTGCCACTCATGCCGCTCGTGCCGCTCGCGGCAAGCGTGTCGTGATCGACCCGGTTTGCACCTGTGATGACGTTCAAGGCGTTGGCATGAATCGCGGCATTCGCCCGCACCGCGCGGGCGATCAGATCGACCTGGTCCACGTTGCTCGCGTTCAGGCCCGCGCCCTGAACCGCAATGCTGCCGCCCGTCACCTGGAATCCGCGCAGGCCGCCGTTGGCATCGAGGATCGGTGTACCCGTGGTGAGAATGCCGCGCGTGGTATTGATGAACCCCCCGCCATCGACAACAATGCCCGACCCGTTTGCCACGATGACTTCGGCCCGGCTACCGGCCACCTCCAGATAGCCCCTGAGCTGACTAGGCGCGGTGCTGTTGACCTGATTCAGAATGATCCTGGCCGACTGACCGGCCCCAAGCTTCGGGTTGCCGTTGATCATCCCGGCTTGTTGCGTCTGCGTCATGACAGACGAGTTGTTCAGGATCACACCGGCTCGCGGCACATCGAACTGGGAATAGGTGTTCCGAGACACGCCTGCACCACTCGGCGCGTTGATGTCGACCTGCGCGATACCATTGGCGGTCCGCACGACGGCGGGTGCCCGATCGCCCCCAGCCGTCACCTGCGCTTGAACCCGCACGGGCACCGCCCCCAGCGCCATGAAGGTGGCAAAGGCCACCGATCGCATCGCGAAGAGGGCGATGCGCCGCGACGCGGGTCGCGACGTGCAATGTCGGCGCACCTGCCCCGCATTCGTCTTACCGGCCGTGCCTGCGGTTTCGGCCACTGCCACCCACATGCCGTGCAGCCGGCTGTACACCAATCGGAAGATGTGTTTGTTCATTCTCGTGATCGACCTGAATAGAGATGCCGCTGTGCAAAGTTCGCCAGACGGTCATGAATGCAGGCACTGCCATCGCAATGCGCTTGGCTGGCGGCCTCAATGCCTTGGCTGCGTCAAAGCTGCGCGGTCAGTTGAAATCCGACCGTCACCTTTGCCGTTGAAAAAGACGATGGCTTGTAGAGCGGTGTGCCCACGAACAGGTCGTAGCCGAGGCCGCCAAAGCGGGAAGCGACGCTTCCCCTGACACCCACCACAGCACCCGCGAGCCGCGTGCCGTCCTGGGCCACGGGTTGGGGTCCCCACACCTGGCCGTAATCGAGCCCGGCATAAACGGACTGTCCCGTCTGCCCGATCGGCAACTGAAGCTCGTTGCGCCAATAGAAGCCGCGCGCGGCCGAGAGCATCGTCTCGCCGTCAAAGCCACGTACGGTGTAGTGGCTGCCGATGGACAGGTTGTCGATGTAGTAAAGCGTGCTGCCGGTGTATTGCCCGTGGAAGGTCGTCACGTAACGGATCGGCTGCTGCGCCATGGCAAAGCCGACGGCGAGGTTCGCGTCCAGCACGGCCATGCGATAGCGATAAGTGGGGCCGCCCGTGGCGGCAAGCAGGTCGTCTTGCGCCCCGAACGCGCCGATGCCGCGCCGGTAAGCCAGCGTTCCATCGAATTGCGCGCGCCCGAGATAGTGGCGATTCGTCAGACCCAGCTCGACGATGGTGTTGTTACGCCGCTGCTGCGAGATCTCGGTGTCTTCGATGAAACTCTGACCGAACCGCCGCGAGAGTCGGAACTCCGTGCCGAATACGTGGTTCTGACTGCGGGAGATCACGCGATTGAGCGTGATGTCGACGGTCTTCGAGTTGCCGCTTGCGACGAACGTCTGGTTCACACCCGAAATCTGTTGGTAGTACGTACTGGTGTAGGCCGCGAGCGTCGCGCTCCAGTAGCCCCACGGAATCGAGTAACGCCCATTCCAGCCCCGCGAACCCAGGGCGTTGTCCTTGAGCAGCAAGTCGTGCGTCACCCCGACATTGAAGATGTCGTTCACGCCGAGCGGATTGTAAAAACCGGCCGACAGGCTGCCTTGCAGCTTGCCGGTCGCGCGTGTTCCCGCGTTGTCCACAGAGGCCACGACGCGCCAGGGCTTGGTGCGCACGACATCGAGCACAACGTCGCTGCGGCCCGGCAGATCCGCCGGCACGATCTGCATCGAGACGTCCTGATTCGGCACGCGCTTCATCTGCTCCAAACCCTGCTCGAGATCCCGCAGATCCAGCAGTGCTCCGTCTCGCGTCGGGAAGGCGCTCTTCCAAGTGCCGCGCAATGTCGGCTCGGCAAACCGCACTTGACCGATCTCGCCGGGGATCAACGCAAACTTGAGCGTGCCGCTCGAGAGGTCCTGCTCAGGCAGCAGCACACGCGTAGTGATGTAGCCACGGCTCAAGACCGACTTTTGCAAGCCTTTGACGATCGTATCCAGTCCCTGTCTGCCCACGCAGACGCCCGCATAGTGACTCACCCATTCCCGGGCGAATGCGAATCGGTCCGGCGCTTGCGTCCATTCACCCTGAGTCCTTACTGTCATTGGCGACGCGGCGGGCGTTTCGAATACGAAGGCGTCGATCCGAAAGCACGGCGCTTCGGTCGGCAACGCGGGCCACTCCGAAAGCGGTTCGCGCGCAGAGCGAACGGACGGCGCGTTGAGCGTCGCGTCGCGCTGCTGTGCCTCTCGCTGTTGTTGAATCTGCTGATTTTGCTCAGCGCCAGCGCGGGCTGCGGCCTCCGTGTCGGCGGGGGTTGGCGTCGTGGCGTGCTGCGCGTGTGTCCCGGTTGCGAGAAGCGAACAGGCCAGCAAAAAGACCGTCGGTTTATATATCGGCATTACAAGTCCGCTGCGATTTCAGGGTTCACTCATTGCTCGGAACGCGCTCGGCACGGGGACGGCCATCAACGGCCTCCATGCGTGCCAATACGACACGACAACGGCTTGCGCAGCGCAACGCAGGTCATTCCGGAGTGAGCGAAGCGGTGGGGGGGGCGCGGTTGGCGTCGATACGCGAGTCTTCTCCGCGATCGGAAGACGGGATGTCGGTGGAGACCGTCGGCAAATCTACGGTTTTCGTTCGGGACGGACTTCTTGTTATTGAGCCGACTTTTTCGACTCCTGACGTGACTGCCGTCAGCCTCGCGAACCCGATTCGTCGTCGATGGCCCATGGCACGGGCGATCGACGTTCCGTTGACTGTTTCGAAATTAAACTTTCGGTTTGCTAATTTTTCGGAATTTTCGCTGGCGAGCTATCGTGCGTTACCCGACAGGAAGTGGCTCCAGAACGAGCGGGAGGCGACGCATTGCGGTCGCGCACCGCATCTCGCGACCGCTTGCAACCGCTATTCAGGCCGGTTCAGTCCGATTCAGTGGGTGATGGCAGGCGCAGACGAACAAAGTCGTGCCTTTCAGCGGCGTTCAAAAGCGCCGTGAAGGCAGAGTGCTGTCCGATGAGGCGTGCGCCTGAGTGCGCTCCGGGAAGTCGCGCCTACGCTCGACGCGCTGCGTGAGAGCTGCGGCGTTTCAGGCTTGCCTCGCGATAAGCCGCTTAGCGCGGATAGGCGCCGGACAACCGTCGAGTCGGGGGATGGGGGAGGACGATTCGGCCGATTTGGACGATTCGGGATTTGGCGCTGTGACGCGTATGCACACGGTGCCTGACGAACGCACCGCTGCCGTTGAATTTCTCTCCAGTGGCAGCGGTGCGCGCGTGTCGGTATCCGCCGTCTTACAGCGCCGGTTCGAGTTCGCGGCTACCGGATTCGCGCATCGCGCGAATGCATTGGGCCGAGATCATCGCATCGGCGTTGAGCGGCGGTACATCGCCGGACAGCGGCCGGTAGACGAAGTCGCCAACGTCGATCGACTCGCCCGTCAACGCGCAAACGCCCGGATGATTCGCCCGGCGGACGCGCCAGATTTGTGCACCGTAGTTGCCGCCCATGGCGTCGTTCCACGACACCGTAATCGTGAGCTCGCTGGAGATCTCCAACACCCGGACGATGGGCGCTCGTCGCGTGTAGGGGATGACCGGCGCGCGCACGACGGGCGCAGCATCGAGCATTGCAACGGTGTGTTGCCAAACGCCTGGAGCGCCCTGAGCGCCCTTGGCGGTCTGGGCGCCACGGGCGGCGCGTGACGTGCGCGAGGCACGGGAGGTCGGGGCAGTCCCGAGGGTGCAGACGCCGCCGCTTCGCTTCGGACAATGAGTTTGGTCGCTTCGCATGGTCAGGCCAGCCAGGTGCGCGGCCCGCGAAGGCCGCCGAGTTTCTCCGCGCCCAACAGCACGGTCGCGCGGGCAAACCCGTGCAGCGCGTGCTGATGACGACGGTACAACATGGCGTGGCTCCACTGCGCAAACTGTCCGCGCACGATGCCACCTTTGAAAAAACCGAATCGTCCGAGCGCGCCAAACGCGTTGTAGCCGGACAGCGATACCCGCGCGCCAGGATCGCGATAGACGAACGGCGGGATGGCCCGGCCCTCGAGCCACGCGCCGAGATGGCGACCCAGATGCGCCGCCTGTTGCGTCGCCACCTGAGCCGTCGGCGGCAACGGGCGCCCACCCTGAGCAGGCGTCATCGACGCGCAGTCGCCCAGCGCAAAGATTCGCTCGTCTTGCGCCGTCTGTAACGTCGCACGCACCACGATTTGATTGGCGCCGTTGGTCGCCAGTCCGCCGATGCCCTGCAGGAAGTCAGGCGCCTTCACGCCCGCCGCCCACACCAGAAGATCGCCCGGAATCAACTGTCCGTCGTCACGATAAAAGCCGTCGCGGTCGGCGCACACGATGCGCGTGTCCGTCAGCACGCGAAAGCCCAGGCGCTCAAGCTGCGCCTGCGTCGATGCCGACACGTCGGACGGAAACGCGCCGAGCACACGCGGGCCGCGCTCGACGAGCGTGAGCTTCAGACGCTCGCAAATCTTCGGATCGCCATAACCGGCGGCCAACGCAAACGTGCGGCTCAACTCGGCGGCAAGTTCCACGCCCGTGGTGCCGCCACCGACAATCACGACACGCAACGCATCGTCGTTCACGACACTGCGTAGTGCCTCGCCGCGCATTGCCGCGTTGAACGCCTCCGCCTGTGGCTCGCTGTCGATGAAATGACACACGTCGCGCACGCCGGGTAGACACGCATCGTCGGCCTGTGAACCGAGCGCGAGCACGAGCGCGCCATAAGGTACGCGACGCTCGCCCAGCAGACGCGAGCCGTCAGGCGCTTCCATCTCCCCCAGCACAATCTCCCGGCGTGCGCGGTCCAGCCCGCACATGCGGCCCGCCTGATACTCGAAGCCGTTGCGGCACGCATGGGCAAGATACGTCACCCGTGTGGGCGTGCCGTCACGCGTGCCGGCCGCCACCGTGGGCAGCATCGGCTTCCAAAGATGAGACGGATGACTGTCGACAAGGGTCACGCGCGCCGCGCCCGCACGGCCAAGCGTGCGGCCCAGACGAGTCGCCAGCTTCAGGCCGGCAATACCGCCACCGACAATCACGATTCGGTTCGCGCGAGACATTTTGGGGGGGAGTGACGTCAAATTCAACAGGTGATGAATAAGCGCATAATAGCGAGCGTGGCCTCGGCATGTCAAATGGCAAATGTCTGGGCAGGCAGGTGCGTTGGGGTCGGGTAGACTTGGCGCATTGCTGTTGCGAATTCCATCCACCCATCTCGATGACTCCAGACAAAGTTGTTTTGCCAGCCGATACTCCCCGCAAACGCCCGCGTGGGCGCCCCACGTGCGACTGCGCGCATGGTGCCGACGCGTTGTTGCTCAACGCTCGTCGCATCTTCGCGCAGCGAGGTTTCTATGCGAGCAGCGTGCGGCAAATCGCGGAGGCGTCCGGGGTCGACGCGGCCCTGATCTCGCACCACTTCGGCTCGAAGGAGGCGCTGTGGGTCGCGGTGGTCGATCAGATCGCGACGCTCACGCGCGGGCTCATCGAGCAGACGCTCGCGCTCCAGCACGCGCCGCTCGAACCCGGCGAGCGTATCGAACAGGCGGTACGGACATTCGTGGAAATGGTGTTCGAGAATCCGGACGTCGGCATGTTCTTCTCGACCGCCGCAACCGAAGAAGGCGAGCGACTGGATATCATCACGCAGCGACTGGTACGTCCGTATCGCGATGCCATGGTGCCCCTCGTGGCCGATTGGCTCCAGGCGAACCAGCGTCCCGTGCAAGACGCCGACGTCATGTTCTTCATGCTCACGTCGGCCATCAGCAAGACGGTGTCGTATCGCCACATGATGGGGCCGTTCCTGCCACCCGAAGGCATGGCCGATCTCAAACGCACCGTGCTCGATTGTGCAATGGCCCTGATCCGGCAGTGATCCGACAATGATCCGGCAGTGATCCGGTAGCGACCCGGTAGCGACCCGGTAGATCCGGTCGTGACCCGCCGATGAAGGCGGCGCCCGAGCGTCGTATAAGATGGCGGCACCCGGGCCGACTCCCGGCCCGCAATTTTGACGGTGCCCCCCTATGTCGAACGAAATCAAACGTCTGCACACCAACGCTCGCATGAGCCAGATCGTGATCGCCAATGGCGTCGTGTATCTGGCCGGTCAGGTTCCGGACACGGCCAACGTGTCGGTCACGCAGCAGACCACCGAGATTCTCACGCGTATCGATTCGCTGCTCGCACAAGCGGGTGTCGACAGGACGCGTCTGCTCACGGCCAACATCTGGCTGTCCGATGCCAAACACTTCGCCGAATTCAACGCCGTGTGGGACGCCTGGGTGCCCGAAGGTCACGCGCCGACGCGGGCGTGCGTGCAATCGCCGCTCATGCGCGCCGGTCTCGAAGTCGAAATCGCAGTCACCGCGCTGGTCTAAGCGCTGCGGCGTGACCCTGGACTCACTGCCGAAGGCATGGCGCGTGAGTCCGGTCGCGGGGAACGCGCCTCGCCCCAGCGCGACGCCGCGCATTCGCACCGCGAGGATGGCGAGGATGGCGAGGATGGCGAGTACGGCGAGTACAGCGAGGGCGCGAGGGCGGCGGGCCGCTCAGCGCCCGGCGCTTCCGAGCGGCGGCCGCGCGCTCATTGCGGCATTTCTTCCGGCGCATCGACACCCGGTGCGCGCGCGGCGTCCCGGTTGGCCGGCGTCTCGCTGCCGATCACACTGATCTCGAACAGTGGCTTGCCCGCGAGCGAGCGCGCCTCAGGGTCTTCCGGATACGTTTTGAGCAGCGGCAGGATCACCGAACCACCGATCACGTTGCGACGGCTGTTGTCCGCCGGCGACAAGCCCCACACGTTCTGATAGGTCATCGGCACGCTTTCGCCGTCGCGCTGCGCATTGCCCAGATACAACATGATGTGACCGTTGATGTGAATCAACGTCATCAGCGGGCGGCCGCGTTCAGCCAGCGTGCGCAGTCGTGTGTCGATATCGGCAGCGCGCAGATCGGTGCGCTTTCCGGCGCGCAACTGATCCGACGAATGCCGTGGCAGCCACACGCCGAACGGGGCGAAGAGACTGCGCGTCTCGGCCGAGCAATCGTTGTAGAACAGCGTGTTGCCCCAGCCATACGGACGCCCGATCTGCTGCTTCATCACCTGCGCCATGTGACGCGGTGTGAGCGTCCATGGCATCGGCACGAGGCTCGACGCGTCGAGCGCTGCCGTGCGGATCTGGGCTCGCCGCTGAACGTCGGCCACGGGAAACATCGCTGCCTGACGTCCGTCCGGCAACCGAATCCTCGGCAACACCGTCCCGATCGGCGCGAACGTTCTGTAGAGCGGCGCGGCGAGGGCCGCCGTGCCGTGTGACGTATCGGCCAGCGCCGTGTCGGCATGCACGATGGCGCCGAGGCTGTGCTGCGCCGCGTCGCGCCACGTCGCAACGAAATGGTCGTCGACCGAGGCCACCGTGCGCGCGTCCACCCAACCGATCAGATCGGGCGAATAGACGAGCAGCCACGCGCCATCGGCGCTGCGGGCGAGGGTGTATACCGGCGTGCCGGGGCGAAGCGCGGAGTCTTGCAAGGCATCGAACGGATAGCCCTCGCCCGCCTGACGAAAATTGTAGAACGCCGGATCGTTGGTCGGGAGCTGCCGGACCAGCGCGTTGTCGACGGTGATGCCGCGTCGGCGCGGATCGTACGGCCAGTCGGCGTGGTCTGCGTCGAGTTGTGCCAGCGCCATGTTGGCTTCGATGGCGCGGATCCACGCCGTCGTGTGCGGCTGGAAGTTCTCTCCGTAGGTCTTGCGCACGCCTGGCGCGCCATTATCGAAAGCACGCACGCGCCGACCTTGCGAATCGGCGATTTGCTGCGCGCTGGCCGCATTGAGGAGCGACGTCGATAGCCATACGCCGTTCCACGGCGACGGATCGCGTGGCGCGGTGCCGAAGTAGCGCGCTCGAAACGCCTCGAAGCGGTGGGTTTGCTCCTGCGCCGAGAGCAACGGCTGATCGTAGCCGGGTGCATCCGGCCGAATCCAGTGATCGACGTCCTGATCGTAATGCTCGATGGGGAAGCGATCGACGTTGAAGCGCTGGGCGGTCACCGTGACCGGCGGCGCCGATGCCGTGGGTTCCTGCGGCGCGCCTGCGCAGCCCGCGAGCACCGCGAGCGGCAGGACCCGCGCGAGCCAGACGACGCGGCGGCGTGAGCCACCCGAAGCGTTGCGCCGCGCGACGTTCGAGGTGGCGGGCAGAATGACGTTGCGCGCCGCGAGATTTGCACCCATGTTGAGCGATAGTGAACCCTGAAGCCGCCATGCTACTCCATCGACACGCGCACGATTCCCGGCGTCCAAACCCAGCGAGCGCCTTGCCGCGCATTGACGCGACGTAACGGTCGACCGGGGGCATGCCGTGCGAACGCGCACACCCTGCACGGGTAGCAACACTGGCAACGTGGGAATCGGTGAATGCTGTACAAACATACAGTACAATTGCGACGTGCCGAGCGTCGCGCCGATGCTGCCAGCGGCTGTCGTAACGGCCTGATACAGTAGGTTCCCCGAGGCGCGCTCGCGCGCTATCAAACGTCACGCGGTTAATCGTCACGCGGTTCATCCTCAATCAAGCGGCCCTGAGACCAAGTGGATAAGTCATCCTCGAAACCCGACCCGTCGGCCAGCCACGCCATTCGCATTCGTGGCGCTCGCCAGCACAACCTCAAGAACCTCGACGTCGATCTCCAGATCGGTGAGATGACCGTTGTGACCGGTCCGTCCGGTTCCGGCAAGTCGAGCCTGGTCTTCGACACACTGTTCGCAGAAGGCCAGCGCCGCTACGTCGAAACATTCAGCGCCTACGCCCGACAGTTCCTCGATCGCATGGATCGTCCGCAGGTCGACCACGTGGAAGGGGTGCCGCCGGCCATCGCCATCGATCAGACCAACCCCGTGCGCAGCTCGCGCTCGACGGTCGGCACGATGACCGAGCTTAACGACCACCTCAAGCTGTTGTTCGCGCGCGCGGCGGCGCTGTTCGATCGCACCACGGCACAGCCGGTGCGCCACGACACCCCCGAGACGATCTATGCCGACTTGATGGCGCGGACCGCGCAAGACGATCCGCGTCTGGTCGTGACGTTCCCGGTCGAATTGCCCGCCAGCGTCACGCCCGACGAGGTCGAGCAATGGCTCTCGGCATCCGGCTACACGCGCGTTCAGGCCGAGCGCGAAGTCACGTCGGCAGACGGCACCCGCAAGGTGCTCGACGTCGTTGCCGATCGGTTCCGTTTGCAGAACACCGAGAAGGCGCGCGCGATGGAAGCCATCGAGTCGTCGCTCAAGCGCGGACGCTCACGGGTGAACGTCTACGTGCTGGCCGACGCCGGCGAGCCCGACATCTGGCGCTATTCGCAGGATCTGCATTGCCCTGACAGCGATCTGCATTACGCCGATCCGCAACCGGCGCTCTTCTCGTTCAATTCGGCCTACGGCGCGTGCGAAGCCTGCCGCGGTTTCGGACGCGTGATCGGCGTCGACCTCGGTCTGGTGATCCCGGATGAGCGTAAGACGCTGCGCGGCGGGGCGATCAAGACCATCCAGACGCCGGCGTGGAAAGAGATTCAGGACGATCTGCTCGAATACGCGGGCAAGGCGGGTATTCCGCGCGACACGCCCTGGTCGAAGCTCTCGCCTGAACATCGCGAGTGGGTCATCGAAGGCGATCCTGACTGGAAAGGCGAGTGGAACAAACAGTGGTACGGCATTCGCCGCTTCTTCGGCTATCTGGAGTCGAAGGCGTACAAGATGCACATCCGCGTGCTGCTCTCCAAGTACCGCAGCTATACCACGTGCGAGACCTGCGGCGGTGCGCGTCTCAAGACGGAGGGCCTGCTGTGGCGACTCGGCTCCAAGGAGAACGCCGACGCGGTCCTGCCCCCCGCCCAGCGCTTCATGCCGCGCGGTGTGGCGTGGTCGCGCGATCAGCTCGAAGCGCTGCCCGGCCTCACCATGCACGACCTGATGCTCATGCCGATCTCGCGCGTGCGTCAGTTCTTCGATTCGCTCACCTTGCCGTCAAGCCTGCTCGACGACGCCCTCAAGCTGTTGCAGGAAGAAGTCTGCACGCGCCTGAAGTATTTGTGTGACGTCGGCATCGGCTACCTCACGCTCGACCGTCAGAGCCGTACGCTCTCGGGCGGCGAAGTCCAGCGTATCAATCTGACGACCGCGCTGGGCACCTCGCTCGTGAACACGCTCTTCGTGCTCGACGAGCCGAGCATCGGTCTGCATCCGCGCGACATGGACCGAATCGTCGCGGCGATGCACCGTCTGCGCGACGCGGGCAACACGCTGGTGGTGGTCGAACACGATCCGGCCGTCATGCTCGCGGCCGATCGTGTGATCGACATGGGCCCGGGGCCGGGCGAGCGCGGCGGCCAGATCGTCTTCGACGGCACGCCCGAGGAAGTGCGACATGCCGACACGCTGACCGGCAGCTATCTCGGCGGGCGCAAGCATGTGGCGAACGCGTCGAACTGGCGCGCGCGTCCGGTCGATGCCGCTACGCCGCGTCTGACGTTGGCTGGCGCCCGCGAACATAACCTCAAGCACGTCAGCGTCGAGATTCCGCTCGGCCGGCTCGTGTGCGTGACCGGTGTATCCGGGTCCGGCAAGTCCACGCTGGTTCAGGACGTTCTCAATCCGGCACTGGCGCGGCACTTTGGCGACCCGACCGAAGCGCCCGGCGCCCATGACGAACTCATCGGCGCAGAGCAACTGTCAGGCGTGGTCTTCGTCGACCAGTCGCCTATCGGCAAGACGGCGCGCTCGAACCCTGCGAGCTACGTCGGTGCGTTCGACGAGATCCGCAAATTGTTTGCGGGCGAGCCGTTGGCGCTGCAACGCGGCTACACCGCGAGTACGTTCAGTTTCAACTCGGGCAACGGACGCTGTCCGACGTGCGGCGGCTCGGGCTTCGAACACGTGGAGATGCAGTTCCTGAGCGATGTATATCTGCGCTGCCCCGACTGCGACGGCAAGCGCTACCGCGCCGAAGTGCTCGACGTGAAGATTCATCGCGCCGTGCCGGGCGAGGCGATGCGCGAGTTGAGCGTGTCGGACGTGCTCGATCTGACCGTCAACGAGGCGGTCAGGCTGTTCTCGTCGGATCGCGATGTGCTGCGCGTATTGCAGCCGATCGTGGATGTCGGTCTCGAATACGTGAAGCTCGGTCAGCCGGTGCCAACGCTCTCGGGCGGCGAAGCCCAGCGTCTGAAGCTCGCAGGGTTCCTCGCGGACGCGGCGCAGAAGAAGACGGCGAGCGGGCAGAAGGTCGCACATCGCGGCCGGCTCTTCATTTTCGACGAACCGACGACCGGGCTCCACTTTGACGACATTGCCAAGCTCATGCGTGCGTTCGGCAAGTTGCTCGACGGTGGCAATTCGTTGCTCGTCATCGAGCACAATCTCGACGTGGTGCGCGCGGCTGACTGGATCATCGATCTGGGACCGGAAGGGGGCGAGGGCGGCGGTGAAGTGCTGTGTTCGGGTACGCTCGCGCAGGTGGTGGCGTGCGAGGCATCGCACACCGGACGCGCTCTGGCCGACTACGAGCGCAACGTGGTCGCGCCCACGCGAGCCGTGGCGATGGGCACGCCCGGCAGCGATCCGGGGGTGCCATTGCAAACGGCGTTGCGCGCAGCGCGCGCGCGACGCACGCCCGCCGGTGGCGATGAAATTCGCATCGTCAATGCCCGCGAGCACAATCTGAAGTCGCTCGACGTCGCCATTCCGCGCGGCAAGTTCAGCGTGATTACGGGCGTCTCGGGATCGGGCAAGTCGACGCTGGCGTTCGACATTCTCTTCAACGAGGGACAGCGCCGTTATCTCGAATCGCTCAACGCCTATGCCCGGTCCATCGTGCAACCGGCGGGGCGTCCGGAGGTGGACGCCGTGTATGGCATTCCGCCAACGGTTGCCATCGAGCAGCGTCTGTCGCGCGGCGGGCGCAAGAGTACCGTTGCGACCACGACCGAAGTCTGGCACTTCCTGCGGCTGCTGTACGTCAAGCTTGGCATTCAGCATTGCATTCATGACGGCGCGCCCGTCATGGCGCAAAGTCCGGATTCCATCGTCGCGCAGTTGATGCGCGATCGTCGCGGCCAGCATGTCGGTCTGCTCGCGCCGCTGGTGGTGGGCCGCAAGGGGATCTATACCGATCTGGCGAAATGGGCCAAGGCGCGCGGGCATTCGCATCTGCGCGTCGATGGCGTTTTCCTGCCGGTCGACCCGTGGCCCAAGCTCGACCGTTTCCGTGAGCACACCATCGAACTGCCGGTGGGCGACGTGGTGATTACGCCCGAGAACGAAGGCTTGCTGCGCACGCTGCTGGCGGCGGCGCTCGAATTGGGCAAGGGCGTGATGCATCTGCTCGCGCCGCTCGACGGTCTCGGCGACACCATGGATAACGAACAACCGGGCGAAGGGGTCGGCGAGATCGAGGTGTTCTCGGTCAAGCGCGCGTGCCCGGTGTGCGGCACGAGTTATCCGGATCTCGACCCGCGCATGTTCTCTTTCAATAGCAAGCATGGCTGGTGCTCGACGTGCGTAGGCACAGGGGTCGCGCTCACACGCGAGCAGCGTGAAGCGTTTGACGACACCGTGCTCAACCAGGACAACCGGGGGCGCGAGCACTCGCTGCCGTCGCAGGAACAGGAGCCGGAAGGCGTGGGCGATCAGCCCTGTCCGGATTGTCACGGTGCGCGGCTCAATGCGGTCGCGCGCGCCGTGACCTTCGACGCGCAGGCGATTTCCAGCGTCGCGCAGTGGACCGTGACCGATGTGCGCGAGTGGATTCAGGGGCTCGCGCTGCACGGTCGCGATGCGAGCATCGCGCGAGATCTGATCAGCGAGATTCAGGGGCGTCTGGCGTTCCTGGAGGAAGTCGGGCTTGGCTACCTCGCGCTCGATCGCGCGGCACCGACGCTCTCGGGCGGCGAGTCGCAGCGAATTCGTCTGGCCGCGCAGCTCGGCAGCAATCTGCAGGGCGTTTGCTATGTGCTCGATGAGCCGACCATCGGCTTGCACCCGCGCGACAACGGCATTCTGCTCGGTGCGCTGCGCAAATTGGGCGACCAGGGCAACACGCTCGTCGTGGTCGAGCATGACGAGGACACGATTCGTCGCGCCGATCACATCATCGATATCGGCCCCGGCGCGGGCAAGCGCGGCGGCACGCTCGTCGCGCAGGGCAGCGTGGCCGATCTGGCGGCGCATCCCGAGTCGTTGACCGGCAAGTTCCTCGCGCATCCGTTGCAGCATCCGATTCAACCGCGCCGCGCGGTCGTCGCGTCGGCCAAGGGGGTCGAAGCGGTGCCGCCGAATTGGCTGACGGTGCATGGCGCGACGCTCCACAACCTGAAGAACGCAACGGTGTCGTTGCCATTGTCGCGGCTCACGGCAATTACCGGCGTCTCGGGCTCGGGCAAATCGACGCTCGCACGCGATGTGCTGATGACAAACCTGCTCGATGCCGTGGGGCGCTCCGTGATGTCGTCGCCGGCCGAGCGCCGCGCGCGCAAGGACACGGTGCGTCACGCCGTGAAGGCGGACGGCAAGCCGCGTGCGAAGTCGGCAGCGCTCGCCGCGCCGCGCCGGGCCGTAGTGCACGCGTGGCACGGCTGCGCGTCGGTGACCGGTTGGGAGACGATCGATCGTGTTCTCGAAGTCGATCAGACGCCCATCGGCAAGACCCCCCGCTCGTGCCCGGCCACATACATCGGCTTCTGGGACACGATTCGACGCCTGTTTGCCGACACGCTCGAAGCGCGCGCGCGCGGCTATGCGCCGTCGCGTTTCTCGTTCAACACGGGTGAAGGCCGCTGCCCTGCGTGCGAAGGGCAAGGCGTGCGCACCATCGGCATGAGCTTCCTCGCCGACGTGAAGGTCCTGTGCGACGTCTGCCATGGTCAGCGGTTCAATGCCGAGACGTTGGCGGTTACGTGGCGCGGCAAGAGCATCGGCGACGTGTTGACGATGGAAGTGGACGAAGCCGTCGAGTTCTTTGGGTCGATGCCGAGCATTGCGCATCCGCTGCAATTGATGCAGGACGTTGGCCTCGGTTATCTCACGCTGGGACAGCCGTCGCCGACGTTGTCGGGGGGCGAGGCGCAGCGCATCAAACTCGTGACGGAGTTGACCAAAGTACGTGACGACATCACGCGCCGAGGTCAGAAGTCGCCGCACACGCTGTATGTGCTCGACGAGCCTACGGTCGGTCTTCACATGGCGGATGTGGCGCGACTGATCAATGTGTTGCACCGGCTGGTGAATGGCGGGCATACCGTAGTCGTCATCGAACACAACCTCGATGTGATTGCCGAAGCCGACTGGATCGTCGACATGGGCCCGGAAGGCGGCAAGGCGGGCGGGACAGTCGTTGCCGCTACCTCTCCGGACGCGCTCACGAAGGTTGCCGCGAGCCACACCGGCATTGCGCTCAAGCCGGTGCTGGCATCGACTTCGACGGTGGGTTCGGGATCGGTCGCAGCGAAGCCAGCCGAAGCCGCCACGGCGAAGTAGCCCGTCGACGTTGAACCCCCGGCCACGGGGTCGCACCGTTCGCGGGGCAAGGCGCGGGACACCCTCGGGTGTCCCGTTTTTTATCGGGACGCCGAGATCGCCCGCATGGCTCGCTCCTTTCAGCTTGGGCTGGTCCAGGCCGCATACAGGCTAAGTGGGTACTCACAACAGCTTTCCATGATGACTTCAGTGCAGGGCGGCACGCGTGCGCAGGGTGTGGACAAGTCTGTCGATAACGCTGTGGGCAACCCTGTGGATCGGCGGGGGGTAAGTCGTGAATAAGCCGTGAATATCCGGTGGATAACCCGGCAAAAGCCGGTGGATGACCTGTGGGTGACCTGTGGATATCCTGGCCTTTTGCGGTGATTAAGCTGTGGATTTCCTGTGGGCAAGTCTCGGTGCCCCGACCATGGATGACTGCGGATGCCCGTCGGATGGACGCGATTCCTTCACGCCCCATTGCTTGTCCATTCTGACGGAGTATCATGCGCGGCAGCCGGTTGAGGGCAGGCGACCGGCACCGCGAGCATGATGGTCATGAAAATGTCATACATGCGGCGTAACGTCTTCGCCCATTTCACAAGGATTGCGCATGGATTATCTGCAAGTGCTGGTGCTCGCGATTGTGCAGGGCGTGGCGGAATTGCTCCCCGTGTCGAGTTCGGCACACGTCATCATGGCCGAGAAGCTGATGGGGCTCGATCCGTCGGCGCCCGCCATGACGTTGTTGCTCGTCATGCTGCACACCGGCACGATGCTCGCCGTCATCGTCTATTTCTGGAAGTCGTGGCGCGAGCGCTACTTCTCGTCGAAGTACGATTTCGTTCATAACGCCAAGCAAGTCGTCATCGCGACGGCTTTCACGGGCGTGATCGGCGTCGCGCTGATGCTGTTCATCGAAAAGGTCCTGATGCGTGGCTCCGCGCATGCCGAGATCGAACATCTGTTCGGCAATTTGTACATCATCTCGGCGGGCCTCGCGATGGCGGGCATCCTGATTCTGATCTCGGGCAGCAAGCGCCCGCCCATGGGCGATCGCCCGATGCGCGGCGGCGACTCCGCATGGATCGGTGCCGTACAGGGTCTGTGTCTGCCCTTCCGTGGCTTCTCGCGCTCGGGCTCGACCATCTCCACCGGCATGCTGCGCGGGCTCGATAAAGTCCGCGTCGAAGAATTCAGCTTCGCGCTGGCCGTGGTACTCACCCCGCCAGTGATCGCCAAGGAGGCTTACCGCCTGTACAAGTCGGGGGGCGCGCAAACGCTATCGGGTCAGTTCATGACGGTGCTCACGCCGAGCCTCGTCGGCATGGTATTCAGCTTCCTCGCCGGGCTGGTTGCGCTGCGCTGGTTGTCGCGCTGGCTCGAACATGGCCGTTGGTATCTGTTCGGCATCTACTGCCTCGTGGCGTCGGGCGTCGTGTTGGCGTCGAGCCAGTTCATGTAAGACGGTCACGTCGGAGGGCCGCCGCTCAGGCGCGGCCCTCGTCATGTCCCCGACGCGTCACACCATTCGTGCGACGACGTCCAGAAAAGCGGCAATCGCCCGCGACTCGCGCCGCGCTTCCAGGCACACGACGGCGGTCGTGGTTTCCACCCGCGCGTCGCTGATCGAGACCGTCGCCAGCCGTGCGTCGGGCGTGTGCTCACGCGCCGACACTGCTGCAATTCCCAACCCCAGAATGACGGCTTCGCGAATCGCTTCGCGGCTGCCGATTTCCATCGTCACGTTCGGCGTTACCCCGGCCGCGTGCAACGCGGCTTCGAGTGCGTGACGCGTGGTCGAACCCGGCTCGCGCATGAGTATCGGCTCGTTGGCCAGCGCCGCGAGCTTTACGCTGCGACGCCGCGCGAACGGGTGCGCACGCGGCACCAGCAGCACGACGGGATGCGTACGATAGGGCACGGCGTGCAGGCGCGTGTCGTCGTGATAGCGGGCCAGCACGGCCACGTCCGTGCGATAGGCCAGCAGGCTCTCGATCATCTCTTCCGAATTGCCCGGCCGCATCGAGATGCGAATGCCTGGGTAACGCGGCTGGAACGCCGCCACGATCTCCATCGCGTGATGCGGTCCCACCGCGCCAAGACGCAACTCGCCCGTGCGCAGCCCGCCATGCTCCTTGAGCAGGCCGAGCGCCTCGGCCTCGTCGGAGAAGATGCGCAGACTCACGGCATACAGCGATTTCCCTGTCGGCGTGAGCGTCAGGCCTCGACCATGCCGGTAGAAAAGCTCAACGCCATAGGTCTCCTCGAGCGCGCGAATCTGCGTGGTCATCGTGGGCTGGCTCACATGCAGCGCCTGCGCGGCGCGTGTCACGCTGCCGTGATGCGCCACCGCGTGGAACGAGCGCAATTGGGTAATCCGCATCGATGACACTCCTGTGACGAGGTATAGGTTTTATCAATACATTGACGAAAAAATGTGAATTGGAAGTATAGGACGATGCTCACCATAATCCAGCTCAATCTTCATCCATCGATCGCAACGCCAGCAGGCGCGGCGACACCGTCCTCACCATGACTGCACGTTCGCGTTTTCACAATCCGGTCGACGTACACTTCGGTGCCGGCGCCCTCTCGCATCTGCCCGCGCTGGTCGGCGACCGTCGCGCGGTGCTCGTGACCATGCCCGAAGCGCGGGCGCTCGGCATGACGGGGCAGATCGAAGCGCTGCTCGGACAACGCCTCGCCGGGGTGATCGATCGGGTCAGTCCGAATCCGGATGTTCGCGAACTCGCTCCGATCTACGGCGACTTCTGGCGGCGGTATGGCCCGTGCGAAGTGATCGTGGCGCTGGGTGGCGGCAGCGCGCTCGACACGGCCAAGCTGTTGATGGTTGCGGGCGACGACGATCGCTTCGCCACCCTCGTCGATGCCCTCGACGCAGGGGGTCTCTTCCGGCCAACGCGGACCAAGCGTCTTATCACCGTGCCCACGACGGCAGGCACCGGCAGCGAAGTCACGCCATGGGCCACGCTGTGGGACCGTCATGTGAAGCGCAAGAAGTACTCGCTGCATCTGCCCGAGACCTGGCCGGAGGCGGCGATCGTCGATCCGCGCCTGACCCACTCGCTGCCGCGCGCCATCACGCTGCAAAGCGGTCTCGACGCCCTCTCGCACGCGCTGGAGGCGATCTGGAACGTCAATGCGAATCCGATTTCCGACACCTTCGCCGTGACCGCGGCACGCGACATGATGCGCGTGCTTCCGTTGCTCATGACATCGCTGGACGACCCGGCGCTGCGCAGTCAGGCGGCGCTTGCCGCGCTGCAAGCGGGCATGGCGTTCTCGAACACGAAGACGGCGCTGGCGCATTCGATCTCATACGACATGACGATTCGCCATGGGCTGCCGCACGGGATCGCGTGCTCGTTCACGTTGCCCGCTGTGATGCGCTTGGCCATCGGCCGCCGCGCCGATCGCGACGCCGTGCTCGCGCAGGTGTTCGATGGCGATATTGTCGGCGCGCCGGACAAGCTCACGGCGTTCCTTAACGGTCTGGGCGTGGCGACCGAATTCTCGGCGTACGGGGTGACCGAGCCCGAAGCCAGCGCGATGATCGCCGGCGCCCTCGACGGCCCGCGTGGACGCAACTTCATTGGCGCCGTGGCCTGATCGAGGGGCCACCGCCACTCGCGCGCACGATCGAGCGTGTGTGTGCGTGCGTGTGCGTGTATGTGCGTGTTTCCGAGTCTTACCCGCAGTTGCTGCAACCCGCATCATCAAAAAAATAGTCGCGTGACAGGACGCGCGGCATCGAGACACTCAGGAGATAGACGCCCGGCGCAGACCGGCGCGTCGCTGCGCGCCGCCGTGGCGCGGCGCATCAACAGGAGGCGCAATGGAACAAGTTCTCTCGGGCGTTGGCGGCAGCGATGCCGTCTCCGCCGAAAAAGCGGTGCGCACGGTCGCGCTGGCCAGCCTGATCGGCACGACCGTCGAATGGTATGACTTTTTCCTGTACGGTACGCTCACAGGACTCGTCTTCAACAAACTCTTCTTCCCCAGCGGCGACGCCTTCGTTGCCACCGCACTCGCTTATACCGTCTACGCTGTCGGCTTTGCCACGCGTCCGCTTGGCGGCATCCTCTTCGGCCACTTCGGCGACCGACTCGGACGCAAGCCATTGCTCATCGTCACACTCACCATCATGGGCGTGTCGACGTTCCTGATCGGACTGGTGCCGACCTACGACAGCATCGGCATGGCCGCACCGCTGATGCTGCTGTTCCTGCGGCTGTTGCAAGGCATCGGGCTTGGGGGCGAATGGGGCGGTGCGGTCCTCATGGCATTCGAGTACGCACCGCGCGACAAGCGCGGGCAATTTGCCGCGTATCCGCAGATCGGGCTCGCCGTGGGACTGTGTCTGTCCACCGGGGTCGTCGCACTGCTCTCCTCCACGCTGACCGACGCGCAGTTCATGGCGTGGGGGTGGCGTCTCGCGTTCATGCTCAGCCTGGTGCTGGTCGCCGTCGGCATGTTCATCCGGCTGCGCGTGCTCGAGACACCGGAGTTCGCTCGCATCAAGGATAGTCAGCACGTCGCCCATGTGCCGCTCTCGGAGATTGCGCGCGATTACCGGCGCAATGTGCTGCTGGGCTGGGGCGCGCGTTACATCGACGGCGTGGTGTTCAACGTCTATGCGGTGTTCGCGATCTCATACCTCGTCGGCACGCTGCACTTTCCGAAGACGCCGATTCTGCTGGCGATCACGCTCGCTGCATTGGTGTTGATCGTCACGATTCCGTATGCGTCGAAGCTCTCGGATCGCGTGGGGCGCCGCCGCGTGTTCGGCTGGGGGGCGCTCGCTTGCGGTGTGTCGTCGATACCGGCGCTGGCTGTGATGCACTTCTCGACGAGTGTCTGGTGGGTGTCGCTCGCGGTGATTCTGCCGCTGGGGGTTGTGTATGCGTTCGTCTACGGCCCCGAGGCGTCGATGTTCTGCGAACTGTTCGATACGCGCGTGCGCTACACGGGCATTTCAGTCGTGTATCAGGTCTCGGGAATCGTTTCGAGCTCCATCACGCCGTTGGTGGCCGCGACGCTGCTCGAATACGGCGGCCACAAGCCATGGTGGATCGCGGCGTATGTGCTGACGGTGGGATGCCTGTCCGCTGCATGTGCGGCAGCGATGAAGCGAACTTATTGAGGGCGCGAAGCGGAGTGGGAGTGTGGGGTGTCCCGTGCGTCGGGACCTCGGCAGGCCGGCGGATCGCTCCCCGGCTTGCCACTTTTTTCCCCGGACTTACTGGCCGAAGTAGATCGACCCGGCGCGATTCACGCGGCCCGGAACCTCATACACTGGGGCGACGCTCACCGCTTGCGGTGCGGCGGCCACCGGGCCTGGCTGGGCTTGTGTTTGCACCTGCACTTGCTGCCGGGCCTGCTGCGGCTGGGCAACCGGTTGAGAACCCTCAGCGGCGCTTGCGGTACCTGCGCTTAACAGCGCAGCCATCAAAGCCGAAGCGATCAGCGCTTGTTTCATTTTCCATTCTCCCGTCTGGCGAGGCGTCCACCACGGGCGCCGTCATTGCTGCCAATCTACGCCGGCAGCGTCAGGAGAAAAATGCGTTCCAAGCGAAGGATCAATTGCAAAAATCGAAATAATCAAACGACGAACGACGAGATTCGCCGTGAAAGACGACGAGGCTCGACGCATTGAGCCATCCGGCCGAAAGGAATATCTCTCTGGCTCAACGACGCGTCACGCGTGCTTGCTGACCGCGCGCACGCGCGGTACGGCTGCGCAGATACAAGGCCGTGAGCAGCGACGCACACGCCAGCAGAAGGAAAGAACCGAGGGCAGCCATGGTATTGCTCCTGTACGAACCGGCATCGTCCGTGGTGCGGCGCACCTCCGAGATACGATGCCGACTGACTTCATAGTGTCACTTTACTGCTGACGCACTTCGCAAGAAACCCCGTTAGATCAAACATTGTGTTGCGCATGGCGGCATTTCCCGTCAAATCGCTGCCCGGTCGGCGCCAATGGCGCACCATTCATCCGTTTCAAAGATGCTAAGAGACTGATTTTCAATGGTTTTCTCGGCTCGGACCACCGATCGCGCGTTGTCGACGCTTAGTTGCAGAAAAACCACGGGTTTTCCCTAGGATTTGCTCATGGCAGCGCGACGCACACCGCAACGCAGCAAAACGAAGTACCTGCCGGCACGCAGGCCGGCGGCGCTTCGTTAGCGGGTCGTGATGGCAGCGGCGAGCATCACAGGGGCGTGCTTGCGACCTCGCGCATGACCTCGATCAGCGCGAGCGCTGCGGTGCTTGGGCTGTCACCTTGAAGCACGCCGACACCCGGCGCGAAATGATTGCAACGTAGCCCGAAATTGTGCAGCGTGTGCGCGTATGGCGAAGGCTGCACAACGCGCGCGGAACTCAAGAATAGGCACGGCAACTGTTGTGCAGCGGCGGCGTTGGTCATCAGTGAAGTGGATTCCATGACGATCTGCGGCATTGCGAGGCCGTGATGTGCGAATTCCGCCTCGATGGTGCTGCGCATCGGCGCACCTTGCGGCGCCACTATCCACGGGTAGCACGCGGCGTCATGCCACGTCGGGCGCGCCTTTCGGGCGAGCGGATGTCGCGCTCCCCCAAAAACACACACATCGTCTTCATACAGCGGCACAGCGTCGAATCCCGCATTCATTGCGCCCGCATCGAGTCGGCACACCAGTAGATCGATCTCACGCCACCGTAAGCGCGGCAGCAAACGATCGAGCGTGTCGTGGTAGAGATTGATGCGCGGCGATGAACCGTCGCGATGCATGGAGGCAAGCACGCGAGGTATCAGCACGCTGCCCATGCCGTGGAGAACACCGACGTTCACCGGCTGACTACGCCCGTCGCGCAACGCCTGCATGGCGGGCGTCACGCCGGCCAGATCGGTCAGCATGCGCTCGGCGCACGCCACCAGAGCTTCGCCGAACACCGTTGGGGCGACTCGCCGGGTGGTGCGCGCAAACAGCGGCACATCAAGCGATTGCTCCACGTCGCGAAGCCATTTCGATAACGCCGGCTGCGTGACCGCACTCGCTTCGGCGGTGCGCGCAAAGCTGCGCGTGCGTGCCAGCAAACACAAGATTTCCAAATCCCGTATCCGCAACTTCCTCAGCGCCTGCGGCAACTTCAAAAGTGCGCGAACCGATGCTTCGCGCGTCCCCGGCGGATCGTCGCCGTGCCCCGCACTGCGTTGTGTCGTTCGCGACGACCTCGGCTTGCCATCGGAATGTTTGGGGTCGCTCATTTCACCTCGCTTCATTCATATGAATTATTGCATCAATGCAGTGAATGTTTTCATTATTTTGCTATGAATCCTGCTGAACAATGTGACCTTTCATGGGCGTCGCATCGAATGATTGGAGATTCGAAATGAATAAAAAATTCAACCCGGCTTGTCCACGAAGCGCGGTGGCGCTCGCTTGCACCCTGGGCTTCCTTGCGCCGTACGCGGGTGATGTCGAAGCGCAGACGATGGCCTATCGGCCACTGACGCACGGCGTGAACGATTCCTCCAACGAGATCCCTCCAGGGGGCACGCGTGCCGATTCCAATGCATTCCTGCCGCTCGTGCGCAGTCTGAGTGATCGTCTCGACACGGCCATGCAGGTGGCCTTGAGCAAGTGGGATAGCGGCCACGCAGTGTGCGATCCCACGCGCGAGACGCAAGTGCTGGAGAAGGCGGCGGCAATGGCGCCCAGCTATGGACTCACGGCCAAGGACGCAACGTCCATCTTTGCCGACCAGATCGAAGCCAACAAGGAAATTCAATACGCGCTGCTCAACGGTTGGCGACGCGAGGGCGCAGCGCCGCTGACACGGCGCGACGACTTGTCGGAAACCGTGCGTCCCAAACTGGACGAACTTCAGAAGGCGATCTTCCGAAACCTTCAGGCGCTGGGTCGGCTGCGCCAGTCCCCCGATTGTCAGGCGCAGGTCGCCCTGGCCGTTGGGCAAGTGGCGCAGGAAAAATCGCTCGACGCGCTCGCCCGTGCCGCGTTGGACCGCAGTACCGCAAACATTTGCACGCGTTCGTAGCCGGCCCTGCGATACGGGGAGGCTGCGGTGTCGGCGATGCATGCAGAGCCTTGGGGCAGACCGAGGCCGCCGCCGTCAACGGCACAGATTCCAGATTCGTCACGGTGCTCGCGCGAGCAGTTCCGGCGCCTGGGCAATCAAATACAGCACGGCGCCGATCAGCCCACCGACGAGGGTGCCGTTGATGCGGATATATTGCAGATCCTGACCCACACTCAGGCGGATTTGTTGTGACAGGTGCTCCGCATTCCAACCGTGCACCGTGGCACGGATGTGCTCCGTCACGAAATCGGCAAAACCCGGTGCCATGCGCTCCGCCGCATCCAGCAATTGCGCGTCGAGCGCTTTTCGCAACGACTCGCTGCGCGCCAGCTCCTGACCGATCCACGCCGCCGCACCGGTAATCCTGGCGCCGATCGCGGAGTCGTCGCGTGCCAGATCGCGCTTAACCCAGCTTCGCCATTCGTTCCACAGCCCGCCCACATAGGCATTGAGCGCCGTATCGCCTTTGAGCTGCGCTTTGAAGGCGTCGAGCTTCGTGTGGAGTTCGGCGTCGTGCTTGAGTCGCTCGATCAGTCGCGCCACCGCCCGATCGAACGCCTGACGCAGTTGATGCGACTCGTCCGCCTCCATTTGCGCGAGCAGGCGCGTGACGGCGGCCGCGATCATGTCCGAGCCCTTGTTGCCGAGCCATTCCGACGGCAGTATCTTTTCCTTCTTCGGATGATCGGTCTTGAGCCAGTCGACGATGCGCGCCGAGATGAATTCGCGCGTTTGCGGCTCGTTCAGCAGTTCGACGAGATAGTCGAGCGTTTCGTCGAGCAGGGCCTGATGACGGCCATCGCGCGTGAGCGTGTCCAGAACGGCCGCCGCCGATTGCGACAGATCCAGACGATCGATCATCGTGTCGAGCGCGCGGCGGATGAACGCCTGCACGTTGCGCTCGTCCATCACATCGAGCACACCGCTGGCCACCTTCACGAGCACCGCACTCAACTGACGCGTGTTTTCGTACGAGCCGAGCCAGTGCGTGACGGCATCCGCCGGATTTTGCTGCCGGATGAGCCGCACCACCGATGGCGTATCGAGAAACTTCTCGCGCACGAAGCGGGCGAGACCGTCACCGAGGGCGTCCTTCTTGCGAATCAGGATGTTCGTGTGACGTGCGAGCCCCGGAATCGGAATGCGCCGGAACAGGGCTTCAACGGCGAACCAGTCGGCGAGTCCGCCAACCATCGCGGCTTCGGCGGCCGCGCGAATCCAGCCCGTGACGAAGTGCACCGGCATGAAGAGCG
Organism: Pandoraea sp.; assembly: GCF_041919235.1. Taxonomy (NCBI): domain Bacteria; kingdom Pseudomonadati; phylum Pseudomonadota; class Betaproteobacteria; order Burkholderiales; family Burkholderiaceae; genus Pandoraea; species Pandoraea sp. The sequence goes on along the minus strand of NZ_JAYRUC010000004.1, from coordinate 209,392 downwards.
TGGCGATGAAGATCGCCAGCGCAGCCAGAAGGAAGTACAGCGCGCGCCGCTCGGCGCGTTGCAGGGCGATGGCGGGGTCCATGCGCAGCCGGTTCCTGAAAAATGCAAAGACGCCCGACAGGGTACCCCGTCGGGCGTCTGATGGTAAGTCCCGGCCTTGTCGACTTATCGTCGAGCCATTACCCCTGTTGCTTCGCCTTCAGTTCGAGACGGTACTTGTGCAGCAGCGGTTCGGTGTAGCCGCTGGGCTGCGTCAGACCTTCGAACACCAGGGCGCTTGCGGCCCGGAACGCCAGCGAATCGTCGAAGTTCGGCGCCATCGGACGATACTGCCTGTCGCCCGCGTTCTGCTTGTCGACGACGGCGGCCATGCGCTTGAGCGTCTCTTCGACCTGCTCGCGCGTGATGACGCCATGACGCAGCCAATTCGCCAGATGCTGGCTCGAAATGCGCAGCGTGGCCCGGTCTTCCATCAGGCCGACATCGTTGATGTCCGGCACCTTCGAGCAGCCCACGCCCTGATCGATCCAGCGAACGACGTAGCCCAGAATGCCCTGCGCGTTGTTCTCGATTTCCTTGCGGATCTCGTCGTCGCTCCACTCGGGCTTGGCCACCACCGGCACCGTCAGCAGACCCGTGAGCAGCGCATCGCGTTCTTTCGCGTAGTCGATCTTCTCGAGCTCCTGCTGAACGGCTTGCACGTCGACCATGTGGTAGTGCAGGGCGTGCAGCGTGGCAGCGGTCGGCGACGGGACCCACGCGGTGTTTGCGCCGGCCTTCGGATGCGCGATCTTCTGCTCGAGCATGGCGTGCATCAGATCGGGCATGGCCCACATGCCTTTGCCGATCTGCGCGCGGCCACGCAGGCCGGCGGCCAGACCCACGAGCACGTTGCTCTTTTCGTACGCCGTGATCCACGCCGACGACTTCATGTCGCCCTTGCGCATCATTGGCCCGGCTTCCATCGCGGTGTGCATTTCGTCGCCCGTGCGATCGAGGAAGCCCGTGTTGATGAACGCGACGCGCGACGCGGCGGCACCGATGCACGCGAGGAGGTTCACGCTCGTGCGACGCTCCTCGTCCATGATGCCCATCTTGAGCGTGTTGCGCGGCAGGCCGTACAAGTCTTCGATGCGTCCGAACAGTTCGTCGGCGAAGGCCACTTCGGCCGGGCCGTGCATCTTCGGCTTGACGATATAGATCGAGCCGGTGCGCGAGTTCAGCCGATGCTTGCGGTCATGCAGCGAGGCGAGCACGGTCACCACGCCGTCGAGAATGCCTTCGGGGATCTCACGGCCCTCGCGATCGGTGATCGCCGGGTTGGTCATCAGATGGCCGACGTTACGGATGAACAGCAGCGAGCGGCCGTGCAGCTTCACGGGCTGGCCGTCGGCACCCGTGTATTCGCGGTCGGCATTCAGACGACGCGTAAATGTCTTGCCGCCCTTCGCCACTTCTTCCGTGAGCGTGCCTTGCATCAGGCCGAGCCAGTTGCGATACAGCTCGACCTTGTCGTCGGCGTCCACGGCGGCGACCGAGTCTTCGCAGTCGATGATGGTCGTGACAGCCGCCTCGACGAGCACGTCCTTGATATGGGCGGCGTCGGTCTTGCCGATCGGGTGGCTGGCGTCGAACTGAATCTCGAAGTGCAGGCCGTTGTGCTTGAGCAGCACGGCCGTCGGTGCGCCTGCGTCGCCCTGATGGCCGACGAACTGTGCGGGCGTCGCCAGGGCGGTCTTGCCTTGCTTGGTCGTGACCGCGAGCTTGCCGTTCTCGACCGTGTAGCCGGTGGCGTCCTTGTGCGAGCCGTCTGCCAGCGGGGCGGCCTGATCGAGGAAGCCGCGTGCAAACGCGATCACGCGCTCGCCGCGCTTCGGGTTGTAGCCGGTGCCTTTTTCTGCGCCGCCCGACTCGGGGATGGCGTCGGTGCCGTAGAGGGCGTCGTACAGGCTGCCCCAGCGCGCGTTGGCGGCGTTCAGGGCATAGCGGGCATTGGAGAGCGGCACCACGAGCTGCGGGCCTGCCTGCTCGGCGATTTCACGGTCGACGTTGGCCGTGGTGGCCTTCACGCCGGCCGGCGCGGGCAGCAGATAACCGATTTTTTCGAGGAACGCACGATAGGCCGCTGCGTCGGCAATGGGACCGGGGTGGGTGCGATGCCAGTTGTCGAGTTCGCTTTGCAGGCGGTCGCGCTCGGCGAGCAGCGCGCGATTCTTCGGGGCGAGGTCATGGACGATGGCGTCGAAACCTTTCCAGAACGCATCGCCATCGACGCCGGTGCCCGGCAGGGCTTCCTTTTCGATGAACGCGATCAGATTGTCTGCGACCGTCAGGCCGCCACGCTGGGAAGTGGAAGTCATGATGCTGTACTCGAGTTTGAAAACCAGGTTGACGCGATTTCGTCGACGATCTTGCCGAGACACCCGTAGCGCTCGCATTGGGGCCGCGACACAAGGGTCGACAATAAGGGGCAGTCTTATATAAGACCCTGAGTGTAATCCTTCTCCGGTCACTCGGAAACCCGGGATTTCGAGTCGTGACACGCCCGTAGCTTATAGGCGGCATAAGGATTGGCGTATGACGCTGGCGGTATAAGGCTTTGCGCCTGATGTCGAATGATTGGGCCACGATTGCAGCATTCGATATGGCGTTTCACTTCATGAGAAATGGGCACGTTGCAATGGGAAAGTGCGACGCCGGCCATTGACGGGGGGGATGCGCCGGCCGAGGTGACGGGTACACTCGTCGTCTGCACCGAATGCGCGTCGTGCGCTGGAACCGGGCGTTCCCCCGAAAACATCTGCCCAGGAGGCATGAGTCGTGAAACAGATCTTGATGATGAGCAGTTCCCGCAAGGGCAACCTGGGCTTTCTGGCGCACGCCGACGATCAGGTGCACGCGGTGCTCAGGGATCGCGTGACAAGCGTCTTGTTCGTGCCCTACGCCGGGGGCATCACCTTCAGTTTCGACGAGTACGAAGCGCGCGTGAAGCCGACGTTCGATCGGCTGGGCTATACGCTCGAATCGATTCACCACCATCAGGACGCCCGCGCCGCCGTCGAACAGGCGCAAGCCGTTGTCGTGGGTGGCGGCAACACATTCGCGCTGCTCGATCGCATGTACAACGCGGGCATCGTGGGCCTGCTGCGCGAGCGCGTGAATGCCGGCATGCCGTATGTCGGGTGGAGCGCGGGGGCGAACGTCGTTTGCCCGACCATTCGCACGACCAACGACATGCCCATCGTCGAGCCGCCGACGCTCAAGGCGCTCAACCTGATCCCGTTCCAGGTGAATCCGCACTTCATCAGCGGGAAGCCGATGGGGCATAACGGGGAGTCGCGCGAGGAGCGTCTGGCGGAGTATCTGGCGATCAATCCGGACGAGAGCGTCGTGGGCATCCCCGAAGGGACGGCGCTTCATGTGCAGGGCGAGAACGCCACGGTGCTCGGCGAGTTCGATGCGTTGCACTTCAGGCAGGGGGGCGCTGTCGACAAGCTCGCGACGGGCAGCACGTTTGCGCTGGCGTCGATCTGAGCCGTGCGCACGCCGTGTCGCAACGCATTCAATGGACGATTGTGTGAACGAGTCGTCGTCCGCAAATTCTGAAATCTGACTTTTCGCACCGGATTGCGTTCTGCTGGCGGATTTCCGCTGGCGGAAGGCGAGGTCAATTTGCGTGCGCGCTTTCCCCTCGGTACGTGCGATGGGATGACGGGACATAGGCCTGTCCCACTTCCGTCACCGGAACGCCGACGGAGGGGACATGGTACGGAAGTCCACGAATTTCGCGCTTACGGCAGACCAGAAGCGCAGCATCAAAGCACTGTGTGAGCGAAACAACTATCGCGGGGTTGTTTCCATCGTTTCCGATATCGGAAATGCGCTTATTACTTCGCTCGACCTACGGGCCCCGAGGCCAGTGCGCTGCTCGCCGCCCCGCATGCTGTCAGTGTCGATGCCGCATCAGGCGTCGTCGTCGAGCCACGGCACTTCGACGTCGGTCAGGAAGGCGACCATCGCGAGCGGACGCGCTTCATGGCGGCCCATCTTGCCATCGGCGCGATGCCACTCCACCCGGAATGTTTCCGGATACCTGTCGGCGATCAACTGCACGGTGCGCAGTTCTTCTTCGTCGGCTTCCTCGATGGGGCCGTCGAACGACAACACGAGCGCCTGCGGCCACACGCCGTCTTCCGGATCGTAGACCTTGTCGCCGTTGGGCACGTCTACCACCGCTTCGACGCCGATCGTTGCCGACGCTGCCACGATCATCTCGCCCAGCGCGCGCAACAGCGCGGTCGCACGGGCGGAGTTGATCTGGCGCATGGCAAGATCGCCGCGCGTCAGGGCTTGTTCCAGCTTGGGATCGGTTTTTTGTTTGGACATGCGGTTCCTCGGAAAAACGTTAACCACCACGCGACGGCCGTGCCGCATCACTGCGACACCGGCGCGATACGCGGGGTTCCGATGCTACCACCGTCACGCATGCTGGGGCGCATTACAATGCGGGTTTTCATCATTCACGCTATCCGAGGTGCGGTCGTTCTTCGGCCAGCGCTGACCGGAGCCCGTTGTCATGGATTCGTCCAAGCCCGACCCATCGGATCAAATTCCTCAACTCGCCCCCTCGGGGGCGAGCGATGTCTACCTGCGCTTGCTCGGTGAAACCGCCAAGATCGACTGGAAGGACCTGGAATCGTTTTTCGCACGCGGTGTGCTGCTGTACGTCGCACCCGGCGTCGATCTCGTATCGGTCGCCGAGGCCGTCGCCAACGACGACAAGGCCACCGTATCTCAATGGCTATCGTCGGGAATGGTGCAGCGCATGCAAGCCGATCAAGCCGCCGATTTCTCCACGCGCACGCCGGAACTGTGGGCCGTCGTCGTCGCTCCCTGGGTACTCGTGCAGGCGCGCGGCATGGTCGCCTGACGGCAACGCGTCGCCACTGGCCGGGTTATTCCGTGATGCCCGCCTCGATGAGGCGGCGCGTGCAGTCTTCCAACAAATCCTGCGCCACCGCCGACGCATATGCGTAGTCCGCATCGAGCGACTCCGTCATTTCGTGCGCCGTGTACAGGCCCGCCTCGCGCGAGAGCGCGCCAGCGAGTTCGCGCGCAAAATCGTCGCTCAACGTGGAAAGCAGGCGTCGCTCCTCCAGCGGCAGTTGCAACTTCGAGCGCGATAACCACAGTTGCGCGAGCGTTGCACCCTGCTTGTCCGTCATCCATTGCCCATGCTCGTAGTACGCCGATAGACGCTCCGCCGTCAGCGCGAACAGCAGCGCGCGGCGAGTGTTGAAATTCAGACGAATCGGGGTGGCTTCCGGCATGACGGCAACCGCAATATGCGGACCAAATCGGGATCAGGGGGCAAAGGTATCACGCGAAGAGCCGCAACAGCGCATTGCGCGCGTGACGCATCAGGTCAGTTTCATCGGCGCGCCCGGGCAACAGGTGGAATTCCGCGCGCGGCAGCGCGGGCAGACCGAGCGACGGCGGGCACACGATCAGGTCGGATGTGAGCGCCGACTCGTTCAGGCACGAAATCCCCAGCCCCGCGCCCAGGGCCAATTGCATACCGGCGACGCCCGCGGCCGAATGGGAGACGCGATACGGCACTTTGTGCCGCTCCAGCAGACCCAGCACGAGGCTTTGCAGCGCGCACGTCGGCGGCAGCGTCACCAGCGGCAGCGGCTCATCGAGCGGCTCGGCCAGCGTCGACGACATCGCCCACACGAGACGCTCACGGCGCACCAGCGTGCCCGGCGTTCGATAGCCGAGCGCTTTCGCGCCGCGTCCGACGTCTTCATTCATCAAGCGTAACGCCAGCCCTACGTCGAAGTGCTCGCCGGTCAATGCGGTGCGCTCGATCTGCGCGCTTTGCATGGCGCTCACATGCAGCCGGAGGCGCGGGTAAAGACTCGTGAATCGTTTGAGGACGCGGCCCACGTCGTGCGGACGGTAATAGTCCGTAATGGCAATGCGCAACTCGCCATCGAGCAGCACGCCTTGCAGATCGTCGAACGCCGCCTCGGACAGTGCCGAGATCTGTCGCGCATACGCGAGCAGTCGCGTGCCCGCCGGGGTCGGCCGCATGCCTTTGCGCGAGCGTACGAGCAACGCCTGACCGGCACGCCCTTCGAGCTTTTTGAGTTGCTCGCTGACCGTCGATTGCGACAGAAAGATGTGCTCCGCCGCCGCCGAAATGCTCCCGGCGTCGTGAATGGCGATGAAGGTACGCAGCTGCGTGAGATCGAAGGCACGGGCGTTCATGGAGGCTCTCGGGATGTCATGGCGACGGCGCTCAGGGCGGTGCATCGCGCCAATGCCGAAGTTAATCCGGAAAATACGATACAAGTCATCGAATTTTCCCGCTTTTCCGATGCATTGTCTATCCGTACGATACGGTGCATGGTGCCCCGGAACCGTGTGATGACGCGAGATGGGACGCCGCTAATTCTCCTCTCTGAGCCGCGTGCCTTCGGGCCGCGCACTGTGTCACACATGAATGAACGTCTGTGTACCGCCCCTGCCCCTGCCTCGGTTCCCGCGCGTGAGGCGTCGTCTGCGCCGGACCGGGCACCCATCACCCGTGGCCCCGGCCGCAACCATCGCTGGAAGGTGCTGGGTGTGGGCGTTGCGGCCAATGTCAGCTTCGCTGCCGCGATGGGCGGCATTCCCGCCACGGCCGTGCAGATGCGAAGCGCCTACGCGTTGGCCAACGGCGATCTGGGCATCGTGCTCGGCATGATCGGCCTGGGCATCGCCATTTCCGAATTACCGTGGGGCTTGCTTACCGACCGCTGGGGCGACCGGCGGGTGCTGCTCGTCGGGCTGATGGTGACGGCCGCAGCGCTCGTTGCTCTGGGCGTATGGGGCGTGCCGACGCCGAATTTCGTTCCGTCCATGCCGATGCTTGCGGCCGGAATGCTGACCATCGGCGTGCTCGGTGGCAGCGTGAACGGTTCGAGCGGGCGCGCCGTCATGCGGTGGTTTCACGACAGCGAGCGCGGTCTGGCGATGAGCGTGCGGCAATGCGCCGTGCCCCTGGGCGGTGGTATTGGCGCGTTGCTGTTGCCGGGCGCGGCGGTGCATTTCGGCTTCGGCGCGGTGTTTTTCGGGTTGGGGGCGGCGTGCATCGCTGCGGCCGTCATGGCGTGGGGATGGCTGGTCGAGCCGCCGGAGGAACCGCATGAAACGACGAGCACGGCCGCGCGCGCGGCGAATGCCGCAGGTGGGCGTCCGGTGGCGAGCTATTCTCCGTTGCGCGACGCGCGTCTGCTGAGCACGGCGCTGGGTATGGCGGTCCTCGCCATGCCGCAGATCGCCGTGGTGACGTTCGGCACGGTCTTTTTGCATGACTTTGCTCACGTGGGTGTGGTGACGATCTCGCTCACGCTCGGCGCTGTTCAGGCGGGCGCTGCGATCACACGCGTGTGGAGCGGACGCTACACCGACAAGCGCCGCAATCGTCCGGCGTATCTGCGCACATGCACGATCGTCGTTGGCGGGGTCTTCGCGTTGCTGGCGCTGTTGGTGGCGGCGCTCGCGCATCGCCCTGAATGGCTGGCGCATGGCACGCCGTGGATGATTGCGCTATTGATCGCGGGGGGCGTGGTGGCGTCGGCATGGCACGGTATTGCGTTCACGGAGCTCGCAACGCGTGCCGGCGCGTCTCGCGCCGGCACGGCGCTGGGCATCGGCAATACCGGCGTGTTCCTGACGATGTTCCTCACGCCGCTGACGATTCCGTGGCTGCTGTCGATCGGCGGCTGGGGGCTGGTCTGGGCGGGCGGTCTGCTGTGCGCGGCGCTGGCGTGGCCGCTCTTCGTCTGGTCGCATCGCGAGCGTCCGCGCGCATGAACGTCGGTGCCGGCGCGCAGATTCAGGGCAGACGAACGTTGGCCACGAGAAAGTCGAGAAACGCGCGCACGCGCGCGGGCAAGTGGCCGCCCTGCCCGACATACACCGCATGCACCGGTTCGAGATCGCCCGGGTTGTAGTCCTCAAGGACGGTAACGAGCCGAGCGTCGCGCAAATCGGCGTCGACGTGATAGCGCGAGTGGCGTGCGAGCCCGAGCCCCTGAATTGCGAGCTTGCGCATGATCTCGCCGTCGCTCACGGCCATGTTGCCGACCTGCGGATAGTGTGTGATGCCGCCCGCGCCGTCGAGAAACGGCCAGCCTTGCACCTGCCGGTCGAAATTGAACGCCATGACGTTGTGGTGGATCAGGTCGGCCGGCGTGCGCAGCGGGCCGTTGCGTGCGAGATAGTCGGGCGACGCCACCACGTGCATCCGGCTCTCGCCAAGCTTGCGGGCCACCAGGCGCGAGTCGCGCAGCGGGCCCGCCCGAACGGCGACGTCCGCGCGTTGCTCCAGCAGATCGACGACGGTATCGGTAAGTGTGAGATCGAGTCGAATCTCGGGATACTGCGCCAAAAACGCCGGAATGACCGGCAGCAGATAATGTGTGCCGATCGGCACGCTTGAATTCACCCGCAGCAGTCCCCGCGGCACGGCGCCCACCGCCGCTTCTCGCTCGGCCGCTTCGATGCTGGCCAGCACGCGCACCGCGCGCTCGTGAAAGGCGGTGCCTTCGGGGGTGAGTTGCAGACGGCGAGTCGAGCGGTTGAACAATCGCGCGCCCAACCGCGCCTCGAGCCGCGCAATCAATTTGCTCACGGCAGACGGCGTCATATGCAGCGCGCGTGCCGCCGCCGAAAAGCCGCCTTGCTCGACAACGCGCGCGAAAACTTCCATATCGCCCGAGCGATTGACGTCCTGTCGACCCATGGGATGTGTCCTCGACCCTTGCGGTCATTGGCTTCGCGAGATTTTGTGACGCCAAGTCACAAATCATTTTCCTTCGCGCAGTCTATTTCATGAATGAGAGGGCGTCTATATTCCGCACATCGGTTCGTCGCTACGACCTTGGTGGCGCGACCTTTCCCTCAATTCAGACAGGAGTTTTCCGTGCCCATCGCCCTTTACGCCCTGACCGCCGGTGCCTTCGGCATTGGCGTGACGGAGTTTGTCATCATGGGGCTGCTGCTCAACGTCGGTGCCGATTTCGGCGTCTCGATCGCCGCCGCAGGCCTGCTTATCTCCGGTTACGCCCTGGGTGTCGTGGTCGGCGCCCCGCTCATGACGACCGCCACCGCACGCTGGCCGCGCAAGACGGTGCTGCTGGTACTCATGGCGATCTTCACCATCGGTAACGCTGCCTGTGCGCTGGCGCCGAGCTATGGGGCGCTGATGGCGGCCCGCGTGCTGACGTCGTTCGCGCATGGCACGTTCTTCGGTGTCGGCTCGGTGGTCGCGACCGGCCTCGTACCGCGCGAGCGCCGCGCGTCGGCCATCGCCGTCATGTTTACGGGGCTGACCGTCGCCAATATTCTTGGTGTGCCGTTCGGCACATGGCTGGGTCAGCACTATGGCTGGCGCGCCAGCTTTTGGGCCGTGACGGCCATTGGCGCGGTGGCGTTCCTTGTGATCGCCTGGTTCGTGCCGAAGATCGCCGCACCGGCAGATGCGGGCGACTGGCGTGCGGATCTGCGGGCGCTGGCACGTCGTCCGGTACTGCTCGGCTTGCTCACGACGGTGCTTGGCTGGGTGGGGGTGTTCGGCGTGTTCACCTACATTGCGCCGCTGCTCACCGAAGTGGCGGGTTTTGCCGAAGGTGCCGTGTCGCCGATTCTGCTGATCTTCGGCGGGGGGCTGGTGGTCGGCAACCTGCTGGGTGGCAAGCTTGCGGATCGCCGCGTCGTGCCGACCGTGCTGGGTAGCCTGGTGGCGCTCTCCGTCGTGTTGGGGCTGATGACGTTCGCGCTGCATTCGCATTGGCTGGCCATCGTGTTCGTGGCCCTGCTCGGCGCGGCTGCGTTCGCGACGGTGGCGCCGTTGCAACTGTGGGTGATGGAAAAGGCCTCGGGGGCCGGTGAGAGCCTGGCCTCGAGCTTCAATATCGCCGCGTTCAACCTCGGCAATGCCATCGGCGCGTGGCTCGGCGGCTTCGTGATCGAACACGGCCCGGGTCTGCCTGCCGTGCCCTGGGTGGCAGCACTCGTGCCGCTCGCCGGGGTAGGCGTGGCGCTGCTGAGCTTGCGTCTGGATCGCCGCGACGCGCAGCGGCAAGTCGCGCCTGTCTGCGAGACGCCCGCGCTGTAATCCGTTCGATGGCCCGACGCGAGTGCGTCAGGCCAGCACCCCGAGAATTACGCTGGTGGCCGCGAAAGCGGCCGTCGCGCCAACGCCGACCGTCAGCCCGCGCGCCGTCAGCGTGTCGTGCGGCATGATGGCAGCGAGCCGGCTGCCGCCGGGCAGCGCCAGAATGACTTCCGCTTGTCCGGCCTCGTCGGCGATGGCGTCGACGGTGCCCGAAAGGCGGTTGGCGGTGGCCAAGCCGGCCAGATCTGCGCCGCGTGCAATGTCGATCCACGGTGCCTTGATGAGCGCGAACGCATCGCTGCCCATGGTCAGTCCCAGCGTCTGCGTGCTGCGATGCGTGAGCGACGCGGTGATCGCTTCACCGCCCGGCAACGCGAGTGTCACTTCGTCATTCACGCCACAGCGCCGAATGCCGGCGACGGTGCCGTGCAACTGGTTGCGCGCACTGGTCTGCAGACCGAGCCGCGCAATGATGGGCCACTGCTCGTCGAAGTGTTCCAGATCGTTGGCCACGCGTGCGAGGAACTGCTGCTGGGCCACTTCCACCGCCCGGAACGCTGCCACGAGCCTGGCGCCGCGTGCGGTGAGGCGGGTGCCGCCACCGCCGCGGCCGCCCGTGCTGCGCGCCACCAGTGGCTCGCCAGCGAGTTGATTCATCGCATCCACGGCATCCCACGCGGCCTTGTAACTCATGCCCGCTGCCTTCGCGGCCGCAGTGATCGACCCGTGTGCGGCAATGTGTTCGAGCAGCGCGATGCGCGCCTGACCGCCCAGCGACGCGTTGCCGCGATGTAGCCATAGCGACCCACTCACCTGCAGCGCGTCGTCCGTCTCTTTGCGTGGAAAATTGCCCGGCGTGGAAGAAAGTTCGGAAACCATAATTATTTTTTCGATCAAACTCAGCGTGTGGCCGCATTGTAGAGGGCGGGTGAGCTAACGCAAGCCTACGCCGAACGAAGAAGTGTTGCGGTACACCAACGAAGTGCGCTTCGGACGGTTCTTTGGGGGACGAATGGGGGACGTTTCTCCTCTACATTGATTTTCGCCGCACGCCCCCCCAGTGACGGTCAGTATCGCGTCAGGCTGAAATTCTGCGCTGGTGTGGCTCGACCGGGAACGCGACGTTTGCCGAAGTGCCGACTCACCTGACACAACAGAAACGGGGGTGAAATGATGCGCGTCAGGAATATCAAGGAAACGGTTGACGGGGCTCGACACTATCGTCTGGTTCGCATGCTGCCCAATGGCAAGCGACATCAGATGCAAATCTCTTTCTCCGCGGGTGAAATGCGCTTCAGACGTTTCGTTGCGCAGCGATTGTGGTTGCTGCGCGCCGAAATGCGAGACAGCACGCGCGCGGCCACTGCGCCCACGCCGCGCAGCAATATGCCGCAATTGGTCTTTTGATGTAATGGCGGCGCAAGCCGCGCCACTGCACCGAACGCCGGGCCGATATGCGTTACCGGCCGGGCGCTTTCGGCACCCCCCATGATCGACGCGCTCAGATTGCCTTGCGAGGTGTCAGAGGCGTGATCGGTGCGACTGTCGCAGACGTTGGTTTGACTTCGCTCAGCCCCGTGCCCGGGTGGGCGATCGCAAATTGCACCAGCTCGTCGAACGCGATCGGGCGAGCGAACAGATACCCCTGTGCATAGGTGACGTCGCGCTTGCGCAGGTAATTTGCCTGCGCCTCGCTCTCGACCCCCTCTGCCACAATCGTCATCCCCATGCGCTCGGCCAGATGGATGATGGAATCGCAGATATTGCGCGTGACCTCGTCTTCCTCGGTGACGGGCAGGAATTCCTTGTCGATTTTCAGATAGTTGAACTCGTAGCGCTTCAGGTAGCCGATGGAGTTGTTCTCCGCGCCGAAGTCGTCCAGCGACGTTTCGATGCCACGCCGTTGAAGTTCCGCCATGACATGACGCGCGGCCGCCGTGTCGCGGATGACATAGCGCTCGGTGATCTCGGCGATGAGTGGATACATATCGTTCAACGAACCGTAGTAACGCTCGATATCGTGCACGATGGTGGTGTCACGCAAGTGCCGTTCCGCGAGATTGATGGCCACGTGAAAGCCCTGCGGCAAGGCGCCTCGGGCGACGTCGTTGCGAATCTGTTTGAGCAACGCACGGGTGAGTTCGATAATCAGGCCGTTGCCTTCCGCGATGGGAATGAAGGCGTCCGGGCGCACGAGGCCGGCGACCGGGTGGTGCCAGCGCATCAATGCCTCGGCGCCGACGCAGCGGCCCGTCGCCAGCTCCATCACGGGCTGATAGTAGACCTTGAACTCATTGCGCCGGATGCCCAGGGCAATTTGCCTGCGCATGAACTGCGCCGGCCCAAGATGACGGAACGTCAGAATGCCCAGCAGAAGGGCGATCGTCACGCCGAACGACAGAAAGATCGGTGCCTGAGCGGCGATCAACGAACGCGTGAGCGCAGAACTCCCGGCAAGCGACGTCGAGAAATGTTCCGATTCGAGCGTCAACTGAGCCCCGCGGGTCGCGATGCCGACGGGTTCGAGCCTCGGCCCTTCGGAGGTCAGCGATACCCTTCCGATGGTCATCGCTGTCCAGGCGAGCTGGCTGTTCTTGACGCTGTGCAGCGACTCGGTGAGGTATACGCCGTCGATGAAGCCCAGTACCCCCCCCGTGGCCGACGTCGGTAAATACAGTGCCAACGCGGGAACGCCCTGCACGTAAGGGGTACGGGCGACAAACAGCGCGCGCGAGCCGGTGAGCAGTGGCACCAGTTCGGCCGGCAGGGGCATGTCGATCGCTTCGTCCGACCGAATCACCGACGAGCAGTACATCTTCCCGTGGGACACGAGCCAGATGGAACGGAAGTAGGGGCTGAGTGTGCCGGTGGCCTGAAGCGAGCTGTTGACCTCGCTGCATGTACGGCCGACCCAGGGCGCGGCGCCCTTGAGGGTTTCCTCGGCCGTGTTGACAATGCGTTCGAGCGATGCGCGCTGCCGTTGCGCTTCTTGTTCGAGAAACGCCTGCGACATCTGATGCACGCGCAGCCAGCCCAGGAGCAGGACGACAAGGAGCGTGGCCGTCACGACAAGCCCGGTCACCAGCCACTGCACGACTCTGGAGTGTTGAATCATGTTCTGCTGCCAACCATAGAAAGAGTGGGCCCTTGCGTATGTTTTGTGTTGCACGGCACAACTCGTCAGTCGACTCTACACGAATCCCCGACGGCGTCCAACGCCCGATAAACCCGCAGACGCTTTTGGCGTCGCGCGGCGAACGAGCGGCAGCGGTGGAATGCCCGAAGGGCCGTTTCGGGGCTGTCCACAAAGCCGGATCTGTCGACTTCCACGACGCAGACAACGGTGGACTGGAATGGCGGAATCGCGACAAAAGTTGGCGCAACTGCGATTTACGCATGCTCTACACTTCATTTATGAAATTTCTGGCGAAAAATAGGTTAAATCCCAACATTCATGCATATCTGCGTGAAAGTCGCCGGAAGGTTGTGAATTCCTGAAGCCTTTGGCGTAAATCCTCCCACCCATGTCGAGCCAACCAGCAACGTCTCTTCCCGGCGCTTCGTCGCCGGCCGCGCGGGGCGCAGCGTTCCGCGTGCTGTCCGCGATCAGCTTTTCCCATTTGCTCAACGACATGATTCAGTCGTTGATCCTGGCCATCTATCCGTTGCTCAAGGCGAGTTTTGCCTTGAGCTTCGCGCAGGTCGGTCTGATTACGCTGACCTATCAGGTCACTGCGTCGCTCTTGCAGCCGGTGGTCGGCCTATACACCGACAAGCACCCGAAGCCGTATTCGCTGCCGGTCGGCATGGGCTTCACGTTGGCGGGCCTGTTGCTGCTGGCCGTCGCGCCGAACTTCGGCATGCTGCTCGTGGCCGCGGCGCTCGTCGGCATGGGCTCGTCCGTGTTCCATCCTGAGTCGTCGCGCGTGGCGCGCATGGCGTCGGGCGGACGCCACGGCATGGCGCAATCGTTCTTCCAGGTCGGCGGCAACGTTGGCTCGTCGCTCGGCCCGTTACTCGCCGCGCTCATCATTGCCCCGCACGGCCGTGGCAGTGTGGCGTGGTTTTCGGTGGCGGCGCTCGTGGCGATCTTCGTGCTGTTCCACGTCAGTCGCTGGTACGCGGGGCAGCGCGCCGCCAGCCAGGGCAAGCCGGCCGCTCGCCGGGGCGGGACCGCTCATCTCTCGCGCGGCAAAGTGATGTTCGCCATCGGCATTTTGCTGGTGCTGATCTTCTCGAAATACTTCTATCTCGCAAGTATCAGCAGCTATTTCACGTTCTATCTCATCAGCAAGTTCCATGTCTCGGTGCAAAGTGCGCAGGTGCATCTCTTCGTGTTCCTGTTCGCCGTGGCGGCGGGCACGATGATCGGCGGTCCGCTGGGCGACAAGATTGGCCGCAAATATGTGATCTGGGGTTCGATCCTCGGTGCCGCGCCCTTCACGCTGATGCTGCCGTATGCGAATCTCTTCTGGACCGGCATTCTGACGGTTGTGATCGGGCTGATTCTCGCCTCGGCGTTCTCGGCGATTCTTGTCTATGCGCAAGAGCTGATTCCAGGCAAGGTCGGTACCGTGTCCGGGTTGTTCTTTGGCTTTGCGTTTGGGATGGGGGGCGTCGGCGCGGCAGTGTTGGGGCAACTGGCCGACTCGACGAGCATCGACTTCGTCTACCACATATGCGCTTATTTGCCGCTGCTCGGTATCGTGACGATCCTGTTGCCGGACGTCGAAGGACACAAGAAGCGGGCGGTGGCCTGAGCTTGCGCTTGCGCTCGCCACGATTCGCAGGCGCTTGCGTTTCGGCGGCACCATGAAAAAACGCCGGTCCGATAGTTCGGGACCGGCGTTTTTTCGTCACCGATACAACCGCGCGATCACGGTGTGGCGCGCTTTTGCAGTTCCCTGAGGCCGTTCTCGCCCTTCTTGCAGGCTGCCAGCTTGAGCGTGACTTCCTGCCCTTTCGCGCCGAGCACCACGATCAGGTCGCGACAGGTATGGGTGGCGTCCTTCTGGGTGTTGGTCGGCGTGAGCTGTGCCTTGATTGCCACGGGGTTGCGGCTGCCCTTGTTGGACCAGTCGACCGTCTCGTTGTCCTGCTTGTGGGACAGAACGTCGCCAGCGGCTTTGGCGAGCGAATCGTTGTCGGCCTTGCGCAAATAGGCGAGCGGTGAGTCGCTCATGAAGGCGAGATTGGAGGCGGCAAACGCCGGTGCGGCCGCGCTTGCGCCGACGACGAGCGCGGTGCCGAACACGATTGCGCGGACGCGCGACAGGTGGAGGTGCGACATTCGGAGTCCTTGAGATTGTCGACAGGAGACGGATCCTGCGCGATGCCGCGTCGGGTCTTACCTCGACGATTCGGCCGCAGGGAGCACGACGATCATAAAAGAAACCGGGAGCGGCGTCATCTGGCGCGTCATCGGCGCGCAAACGCTTTCACGACATCGGCGACCTGCTCGAGCGCGGCCTGAAGCACGGCGTCGCTCTGTGGCGTACCCAGGGCGATGCGAATAGCGGCGGGCGCCGTTTGCCCCGGGGCCGCGAACGCGTCGACGGGCGTCACCGCAATTCCTCGCTTTTGCAGGGCCGCGACGGCGTCGTCGCAGCGCATCGGCGCAGGCACCGGTAGCAACTGGTGAAACGCCCCGGCATACCCGGTCGCGCCAAGGCCCGCGAAGCAGGTCTGCGCGATGGCCTGACGTCTCGCCGCCAACGCGCGCTTGCGCGTCGTCCAGCGATCGATCGTGCCGTCGTCGAGCCAACGCGACGCCAATTGCGCCATCAACGGCGCAGCGCTCCAGACGCTCGCCCGCATTGCCGCATGCACGCGTGGCAGCAAGGCGGGCGGTGCGACCAAATAAGCGATGCGCAGGCCCGGCGCGCCCGGCTTGGACAGACTGCACACTTCGACGGTGCGCTCGGGCGCGAGCAGACGAAGCGGGGGCGGGGCGTCGGCGACGAGAAAGCCGTAGGCGCTGTCGTCAACCAGCAGCAGATCGTGACGCCGCGCCACCTCCACTAGCGCGCGCCGCTGTGCGAGTGGCATCACGCTGCCCAGCGGGTTATGCAGCGTGGGCATCGTGTAGACGACGCGCAAACGTCCTGCCAGCGCACGACACGCCGTATCGAGTGCGGATGGATCGAGCCCGTCGGGTGCCATCGGCATGGCAACGAGTGGAATGTCGCGCAACGCCGCGAGCGCTTTCCAGCCGGGATAGGTCAGGGCTTCGACGGCCACCGGCTCTCCCGCGCGACACAGCGCCAACTGCAGAACATCGAGCGCATGCTGGCCCCCGGCGCAGATGACGATCGCATCGGGCGAGACGAGGCTGCCGTCGCGCCGGGACAGCCATTGCGCGGCCGCTCGCCGATCGGACGGATGCCCGTCGTGCGGCGTGTGGGCGAGCAAGGCACTCAGATCGCCGGCGGCGGCCGTCTCTCGCAGGGCTTGACGCAGCGCGTCGGTCTGCTCGGGCAGGACTGGATAGTTGAACGCGAGATCGACGCCGCCGATCGCACCCGGCGCGGGCGCCCATTGCGCGAACGCCGCCGCCGCGCCCACCGCAGGCGAGCGCACGAAGGTGCCGCGCCCCACTTCGCCCACGGCGAGGCCGCGACGCGCGAGTTCGGCGTAGATCCGTGTGACGGTGGAGATCGCAAGTCCGTGCGTGTCGGCGTAATCGCGCTGCGGTGGCAGCCGGGCGCCCGACGCGAGATCGCCGCACGCAATGGCTTCGACGAGACGTTCGACGTGTTCGAGATAGCGGGCGGGGGCTGCCATGCGGGGAGCGACGACGGTAATTGATATCAGGACAATTCAATAATTGCACTGGATTGACGAGCTGGCAATACTTGACGTCATACCGCGTCCTCCTCGGTCATTCACAGTCGCTTCATTACGGGTTCACTGCATGTCTCATCCCTCGATCCCAATCGACACAGGCAATCGTCACTCGCCCCGGACAACGCCGCGCTGGGCGATTCCGCTGCTGGCGCTACAGCTATTCGTCGTCACGTTCGCCGTGAATCTGCAAGCGCCGCTGGTGCCGCACTATGCCGCAGCCAGTGGGCGCGGCGCGGGGGCGCAGGCGCTCGCCTTCGCGTGCTACGTCGGCGCACTCGTGCCGACATTGTTGCTCCTCGCGGGATTGTCCGATCGTGTGGGGCGCCGTGCGCCGTTGGCCATCGCGTTGCTGCTTGGTCTGGCGGGCACGGCGCTGACGCTGCGCTGGCCGACACTCGTTGCACTTGGCGGCGCAAGAGCGTGTTACGGCCTCGCGACGGGACTCGTGGCGGGTAGCGGCACCGCGTACATGACCGAGTTATATGGCGCACGCGAAGACGCGGCCACGCGCGGGGCCGCGCTTGTCGCGGCGGCCACGTCGCTGGGCTTTGGCGCTGGCGCGCTCTTCACCGGCGTGTGCCTCGTGGCCGCGCCGACGACGCTGCCGCCCGTAAGTCTATGGGCGTATCTACCGTTCGCTTTTGTGGCGGCCTGTGCGGTGGCGGCGCTGCCCGCGCCGGAGCGTCATCCGAGCGCATCGTGGTTGCGCTGGCCGGTGCTTGCGCCTGGCACCAGCCCGCTGGGCATGGCGATACTGCTTGCTTGGGCCGCGGTGGGTGTCGTCATCGGGGTGGTGCCGGCGGCGCTGGCCGCGCGTGGGCACGCGGCGTGGGCGGGATTTGCCACGTTTTTCGTGATCTCGACGGGGCTGTTGTTTCAACCGGCTGCGCGACGCATGGCGCCTGTGCAGGCGGTGCGCGCGGGACTCGTGCTCGTGCCGCTCGGCTTCGTCGTGCTGGCATTGGGGGTGAGTTACGCGAACTTGCCCGTATTGCTTGCCGGCGCGGCGATCGCCAGTTCGGCATGTTACGGCTTCACTTATCTGGGCGGGTTGGCGGCGGTCAACGCGGCGGTCGCGCCGGCCATGCGCGCGCGGGCGGTGGCGGGGTATTTTCTGTTCGCGTACTTCGGCTTTTCGGTGCCGGTGGTCACGATTGGCTGGCTTGCCGACCGCTTTGGCATGCCCGTCGCCTTGGCCCTGTTGGCTGCGGCGTTGATCGCGGGCAGCGCCGCGCTTGCATTGACGCTGCGCCGCGAGGTCGCTTCGCTCAGGCGTCCGGTTTGACGCGGGCGCCGCTTCCCTCGCTTGCCTCGCTTCCCCCCAGGCTGACATACGCGCCGGTGCCGTGCAACTGGTCTTCGGCCAGTGCCAACGCGCGTACCGCCCCGCGCCCCTTGCGCGCGAGCAGCATTTCCACCAGCGTTTCGACAACGGCAATGCCGGCGGTGATCGACGGGAAGAACGACGGACTCTCGTGCGAGAACAGCACCGTCACATCGGCGTCGAGGGCGAGCGGCGAGACGGTCGAGTCCGTGAGCGCGAGCACACGGGCACCCGCGGCCCGCGCCGCCCGCGCGACGATCAGCGCTTCGTTCGAATACGGCGCAAAGCTGATGACGACGACCACATCGCGTGCCGAGAGCGCTCGCAACTCCATCTCCAGCGTGCCGGCTTCGCCGCGAATCAGGTGCACCGTCGGCCGGAACAGCCGATAGACATACTGGAACGTGAACGCGATCGGAAAGCACGCCCGGAAGCCCGCGACATGAACGGTGCCCGCATTGGCGAGCAAATCGACGGCAGCGCCCAGCGACAGGTTCGCACCTGCTTCGGTCAGGTCGAGGTTGTTGTGTTGTACCCGGAACATCTCGGGGACCATGCGGGCGGCGTCGCCCTCGCGAATGACCTGACGTGCGCGGCTCGCATACGGCTGCGGGCCGAGCCGGATCGATTCCAGAAATAGCTCGCGCAGACCATGCCAGCCACCGAAGCCGAGATGCTGCGCTAGCCGCACGAAAGTGGCCGGTTGCACGCCCGCCTCGGCAGCAATCGCCCGCATGGAACTGATGGGCACGCGTTGCGGATGGTCGAGCAGGAAACGCGCCCCCGCCTGAAATTGCGGGCTGAACTGGGGATAACGCTCGCGCAGCAAGGTGTTGAGTTGTTCGAGCGTCTGCGGCAGCGCAAGGGCTTCTGTCATGGGGATGGCAACACGGCGACGTAATATTGTAACGATTGTTGCATGAAATGCCCCGGCCGCGCACGGGCTTTCCCAAAGGCCTTGGGTCTGCGCGTCGACATCAAATGGGACAAGGGCATTGCGCGAAATGTTGCGATGAAGAAATGAATGCAACACATGTTGCAAATTGGAGGCGACACGCTTACACTGGGCGGCATTGCTCGCGCGACGATCGCCGCAGGCCCATCGCGCGACGCGTCATCATTTCGTCAGAGGTTCCGGCATGACCCACGTGTTTCATCGCAACCCACGCCAGACATTGCCTATTGCGGTTGGCGGTCAGGGCATCGAGCTCATCGACAGCAGCGGCAAACGCTATCTCGACGCTTGCGGCGGCGCGGCCGTTTCATGTCTGGGGCACGGTCACCCGCGCGTGATCGAGGCGATGCAGCAACAGGCCGCGCAACTGGCATACGCGCATACGTCGTTCTTCACGACCGAAGTCGCGGAGGATCTGGCCGACACGTTGGCGGCGAGTGCGCCCGGCGATCTGAATCATGTGTATTTCGTGAGCGGGGGGTCCGAGGGGGTCGAGGCGGCGCTGAAGCTCGCGCGGCAATACTTCGTCGAGATCGGCCAGCCGCAGCGCGAGTACTTCATTGCGCGCCGCCAGAGCTACCACGGCAACACGCTTGGTGCGCTGGCCATCGGCGGCAACGCCTGGCGGCGCGAACCGTTCCTGCCGTTGCTCGTACCGGCGCATCACGTCTCGCCGTGCTTCGCTTATCGCGAGCGTCTCGAGGGCGAGACCGATGCCGCCTACGTCCAGCGTCTGGCCGACGAACTCGAAGCGAAGATCCTCGAACTCGGCAGCGACAAGGTGATCGCGTTTGTGGCGGAAACCGTGGTCGGCGCGACGGCCGGCGCGGTGCCGCCGGTGGGCGACTACTTTGAGCGGGTGCGCGCCGTGTGCGACAAGTACGGCGTGCTGTTGCTGCTCGACGAGGTGATGTCGGGCATGGGCCGCACGGGCTATCTGTACGCCTGTGAGGAAGAGGGGGTGGTGCCCGACATTCTGGTCGTCGCCAAGGGGCTGGGCGCAGGCTATCAGCCGATCGGGGCGATGCTGTGCACCGACCGGATTTTCGATGCGGTGGTGGGCGGCTCGGGCTTCTTCCAGCATGGTCACACGTATGTCGGGCACGCCATGGCCTGCGCGGCGGCGCTGGCCGTGCAGCGCACGATAGCCGAAGAACGTCTGCTGGAAAACGTGAAGGCGCGTGGCGAACAATTGCGCGCGCGTTTGCGCGAGGTCTTCGCCGATCACCCCAACGTGGGCGACGTGCGCGGCCGAGGGCTTTTCGTTGGCGTCGAACTGGTGGCCGACCGTGCGACCAAGCAGACGCTCCCGACGGCCGACAGGACGCACGCGCGTCTGAAAGCGGCGGCCATGGCGCGTGGCCTGCTGATCTATCCGATGGGCGGAACGGTCGACGGCGTACATGGCGATCATGCGCTGATCGCGCCACCGTTCATCTGCCAGCCGTCGGACATCGATCGCATTGTCGAGCGGCTCGCGTTGGCCGTGGCCGACGTCACTGGCGTCAGGGCCGGACGCACAGCATGACGCGCACCTTCGCCCTGGCCGTCGCGCCCAACGGTGCACGACGCACGCACGCCGATCATCGCGCGTTGCCCATGACGCCGTCGGAACTCGGCGCGTGTGCCAAGGCGTGCCTGGACGCTGGCGCGGCGATGATCCACCTGCACGTTCGCAAAGCGGACGGCACGCACAGTCTTGAAGTACCGGATTACGCCGCCGGAATTGATGCGGTGCAGCGAGCCGTGGGCCGCGAACTCGTACTGCAAGTCACGACCGAAGCGGTTGGCATCTATACGCCGGCGCAGCAGATCGCGACGGTGCGGGCTTTGCATCCCGAGGCGATCTCGGTGGCGTTGCGCGAGGTGTTGCCTGCCGCTGCGCACGCCCCGGCTGCCGAAGCGTTCTTCGCCTGGCTCTGGCAGGCGAACATCGTTACGCAGTACATCCTCTACGACGCGCAGGACGTGGCGCACTACTGGCGGTTGCGCGCGAGCGGCGCGATCCGCCCGGGCCGTCACTGGGTATTGTTCGTGCTGGGCCGCTATAGCAAGGGGCAATTGTCGTCGCCGTCGGATCTGCTGCCGTTCCTCTGGGCCTGGCAGGCCGGGGCGCAAGCGGTGGGCGACGCGCAGAGCGCCACGCCGTGGGCGATGTGCGCCTTCGGCCCGCGCGAGGCCGAGTGCGCATTGGCGGCCGTGCTGCATGGCGGCCACGCCCGGATCGGCTTCGAAAACAATCTTCACCTGCCCGATGGCAGCGTTTCTCCAGACAACGCGGCGTCACTCGGCGCGCTTACGGCGGCGGCCGCCCCGCTCGCGCTCGCACCCATGACGGCCGACGCCTTGCGCGAACTCACCCGCTGAGTGGGCGTCCGGGGCGATGATCGCGCCGATCGGACCACTTCAAATCAGAAATAAACCCAAATACACGGCCTGACCGGCGTTGCCCGGCCGGGCCGCTGTAATAGAATCGGCGTAACCTCAAACAAGCTCGCGTCGCCCATCCCCAGGCGCCGGGCGTGAACCACGAACGGGAGCGTCGCGTGAAACACTGGTCGATCCGACATCGCATTCTGGCCAGTTTTGGCCTGATCCTCGCCTTGATGGCCCTCATGGCCGGTATCGCCTACACGCGGCTCAATGCCATCGCGCAGGAGGCCTACAGCGTGGAAGCCGATTCCACACCGGGCCTTTACTACAGTACGATGCTGCGCGGCGCGTGGTTCGAGAGCTATCAGTTGCTCCAGCAGGTCGTGGCGGTCGACGACAACGACAAGGCCCGCGCCGTCGATCTCGATGCGCTTCGTACGGCCGATACCAAGATCGACGAGTGGATCAAGAGCTACGGTACGACCGTGAACCGTTCCCACGACCGTATTCAGTACGAGGAAGTGCGCGACGTGCGCCAGCAATACGGGCGCGTCAGCAATCAGGTACTCAAGCTGGTTGCCGACGGGCAGATGCCCGCTGCGCGCGCGATGCTCACGGACCAGCTTTACCCCGAATGGGGGCGCGGGCGGGCGGCGACGCAACGTTTGGTCGACGCGAACAAGGCCTATGCCGAAGAGGCCTCGCACAACATCGGGCAGGCCGTGATGGCCGCCAAGGCGACGCTGCTCATTACGCTGGCCGTGGCGCTCGCGAGCGCCGTGCTGTGCGGCTGGCTGCTGTTCCGGGCGATCAGTGTGCCGCTCGCGAGCATCATGCAAATTCTGGAGATCATGCGTTCGGGCGATCTCACCAAGCGGCTCGATCTGGCGCGCCGAGACGAATTCGGAGCACTGGAATCGGGCTTCAATCGAATGACGGACGAACTCACGGGCCTGGTCGGACAGGCGCAGAAGTCTGCGCTGCAGGTGACGACGTCGGTGACCGAGATTGCCGCGACGTCGCGCCAGCAGCAGGCGACGGCCTCGGAGACGGCGGCGACCACTACGGAAATCGGCGCGACCTCGCGCGAAATTTTCGCCACGTCGCGCGATCTGGCGCGCACCATGACGGAAGTCGCAGGCGTGGCCGAACACGCGGCAACGCTTGCGGGCACTGGGCACGTCGGCCTCACGCGCATGGAAGACGCCATGCGGCACGTGGTGGACGCGGCGGGCTCGGTCAATGGCAAGCTGGGCATCCTCAATGAGAAGGCGGGCAATATCAATCAGGTCGTCACCACCATCACGAAGGTGGCCGACCAGACGAACCTGCTCTCGCTCAATGCGGCCATCGAAGCCGAGAAGGCGGGTGAGTACGGGCGAGGCTTTGCCGTGGTGGCGACCGAGATCCGGCGTCTGGCGGATCAGACGGCCGTGGCGACCTACGACATTGAACAGATGATCAAGGAGATTCAGTCGGCGGTGTCGGCTGGCGTGATGGGCATGGACAAGTTCGCCGAGGAAGTACGGCGCGGCATGGACGAGATGCGTCAGGTCGGCGACCAGCTCGCGCAAATCATCGCGCAGGTGCAGACCCTGTCGCCGCGCTTCCAGGTCGTCAACGAGGGCATGCAGGCGCAGGCCACGGGGGCCGAGCAGATCAATCAGGCGCTGGTGCAACTCTCGGAAGCGGCGCAGCAGACGGCAGAGTCGCTGCAACAATCGAGTCAGGCCATTGAGGAGCTCAACCACGTTGCCAACGGACTCAAGAGCGGCGTATCGCGCTTCAAGGTTCCGGCGCTCCCGCCCTTGGGGCTGGTGTGAAGTAACGAACGCATTCTTCGTCATTCGCGGACATCGCCATGTTGTTCCTGCGTTTCGCCATCGCGACCGATCACTATGTTATCGATGCCACGCACGTGGCTGAGGTGCTGCCGTGGCTCGCGCTCAAGCGCCTGCCCGCCGCCCCGGCGTGGGTGGCGGGGGCGTTCAGCTATCGTGGTGAAGCCGTGCCCGTCATCGATCTGACGCGCCTGGCGACCGGGGCGGGTGCGCCCGAGCGCCGTTCCACGCGTCTGGTGCTCGTGCACTATCCGGCGCCTGGCCCCGGCGCGCGCCTTCTTGGGGTACTCGTCGAGCGCGCGACGGACACACTGCGCGCCGACGTTTCGGCGTTCCAGGCAAGCGGCGTGGACCTTCCCGAAGGGCGCTATCTCGGCCCGGTGCTCGACACCGACGACGGACTCGTGCAGTGGGTGCGCGTCGACCAATTGCTCACCGACGAGGCGCGTGCGTTGCTCTTCGACGCCGCCCGCGACGCGCTGGCAGAGGCTCCGGAGGCGTTGTCATGAGCCATGTGCAGGACATAGAACGACTGCTGCGCGACACGATGGGCCTCGACGCGGAAACGCTCGGCGCGAACGCCATCGAGCGTGCCGTGCGCGCGCGGCTTGCCACGCTCGCCCCCGAGATGCAGGACGCGCCCGTGTATTCACTCTACTGGCAACGATTGCAGCAGTCGCCGCAGGAACTTCAGGCGCTGATCGAAGCGGTCGTGGTGCCCGAGACCTGGTTCTTCCGGCATCGCGAGGCGTTCAAGGCGCTGGCGCAAATGGCGCTCGACGAACGCGCTGCGCGACGCGGCACGGTGCGCGAGCGGCCGCCATTGCGCCTGTTGAGCCTGCCGTGTGCCACCGGTGAGGAGCCCTACTCGATGGCCATGACGATGTTCGATGCGGGATTCGGCGCTGGCGATTTCACCATTGACGCGCTCGATATCAGCGAACATGCGCTCGCGGTCGCCCGAGCGGGGCGGTATGGCCGCAACTCGTTTCGCGGCCCGCCCGAATCGCTGCTGTTTCGCGAGCGCTATTTCACCCGGGAAGACGCCGATCACTACCGCGTGATCGGGGCGGTGAGCACGCAGGTGCGCTGGCATGCCGGCAACCTGTTCGATGCATCGCTCGTCGACCGGTTGGGCACGTTCGACTTTGTATTCTTCCGCAACGTCCTGATCTACTTCGACCGCGACGGGCAACGCCGGGCGATTGCCGCGCTCGAACGTCTCATGCGCATGGGGGCGACGCTTTTTGCCGGACCGGCCGAAGGCGGCACCCTGACCAGCAATGGCCTGACGTCGACCGGGCATATACAGGCCTTCTCGTTTCGCGTAGCCGGGCCGGTGCGTGATACGGCGCCGGTGCCCGCCAGCGCGTCGCGCGTTGCGGGCACGCTCGATTCGTTCAGCACCGCTACGCCGGTGAGTTCCGTCGGCGCCATTGCGCAGCGGCGCACCCACGGCGCGCAGGTGGCGCATGCGGGGCCTGCGCGGACGTTTGCGTCGCTGAGTGCGAGTGCGAGTGCGAGTGCGAGTGCAAGTGCAAGCGCAAGTGCGACGCCAGACGCCTCGGCGAAGCTGCCTGTCGCGCCGCGTCACGACGCAGTGGCTGGCGTCGGTGCGCAACTCGACCAGGCGCGGGTCGCCGCCGACGCGGGCGATTTTGTACGTGCCGTCGCATTGTGTCGCAGCGTGCTTGCTGCCGATCGCGCCAACGCGCAGGCGGAATATCTGCTCGGGCTCGTCGAAGACGCGCGAGGCGACGCACAGGGGGCGCTCGTGCATTATCGTCGCGCCCTGTATCTCGATCCGGGACATTACGAAGCGCTCGTGCATTGCGCGGCGCAACTCGACGCGCGCGGCGACGCCGCAGGCGCACGACGGTTGCTCGAGCGTGCCGAGCGCACGGCCGAGACGACGTCTGACGCATCGCCTGACCACGCCCACCGTCACGGGACCCGACATCGATGACAAATCGCGAAATCGCGCGTGAGGCCGTTCCGGTGTCCGGTGAGTGCAACGCGGCATCCGGCGCGAACGCGCCTGCCCGCACGTTGCGCCGGCAGGCGGCGGAGCTGCTCGATCGGTTGCCGGTCGTCCCCCTCGATCCGACGCCATGGCGTGCAGTGCCTGGCGCGGAGGAATCTGCGCGCGGTACGTCGCTGCTGCTTTTCCGGTTGGGCGACGAATGGCTTGCGTTACCGGCGTCCACCATCGAGGAAGTGGCGCCGATGCGTGGCTGGCATTCGGTGCCGGGCCACCGTCAGCGGGCGTTGCTCGGACTGATCAATCTGCGCGGCGCGCTGGTGCCGTGCCTGTCGTTGGGCGAGTTGCTCGGCGTTCAGGCGGCCTCGCCGGTCCAGACCGCCCCCCAGGGCACGCTGCGCTCAAGTACATCGCGCCTCGTGGCGCTGCGCCACGGCCACCATCTGAGCGCATTTCCCGTGACCGAAGTTCACGGCACGGTCACGGCTGCACGCCATGCGCTCGGCTCGGTGCCCGCGACGGCAACGGGGGCGGGGGCGGCGGACGGCTTCGCCGTGGCCGTGTTCCACTGGCGCGAGCATGTCGTCGGTGTGCTCGATCCGCTGCGCGTCGGCGCGGCGTTCGACCGGAGTCTCGCATGAGCGACGATCTGCAGAGCGCCACGTTGCTCGACCTGTTTCGCATGGAAACGGAAACGCAGGCGCAAGTGCTTGGCGACGGGTTGCTCGCGCTTGAGCGTGCGCCGACCGACGCGTCGCATCTTGAAGCGTGCATGCGGGCCGCGCATTCGCTCAAGGGGGCGGCACGTATCGTGGGCGTCGATGCCGGCGTCGCGCTCGCCCACGTGCTCGAAGACGCCTTCGTTGCGGCGCAGCGCGGCACCCTCGTGCTCGACGTGGCGATCATCGACCGTCTTCTGCAGGGTGTCGATCTGCTCATGCGCCTGGCGCACCCGCCGGGCCGGGACCCCGGCTGGGCGCAGGGCTCGGGCAAAGGCGAAATCGACGCCTTCGTCACCTCGTTCGCCGAACAGCTCGCGAGCTTGACAGGCGGTGCCGCGCCGGACGCCTCCGGGCCGGACGCGCCCGCGGCTTTCGACTATGCGAGCTATGGCATGGAGACGCCGGAGGCGCCCGCCGTGCCCGAGCCGGTGCCTTCGGCGGCGCGCGAATCGTCCGCCAATCCCGCCAATCCCGCCACTCCCGCCAATCCCGCCACACCCGCCACACCCGCCACGCTCCCTTCGCATGACGCGATCGACAGACACGAGATGCGTGACGGCGGCGACGGTTCGGACCACGCCTCGCGTGCGTTGCGTGTGTCGGCCGACAGTCTTGACCGGTTGCTGCGGTTATCCAGTGAGGCGTTGGTGGCGTCGCGCTGGTCGCAGCCGTTCGCCCAATCGTTGCAGCGGCTCAAACGTCATCAACACGATGCAGACGACGCGCTCGACCGGGTAGGCTCGGCGCTCACGCAGGCGGCGGAGCGTTCCGACGAAGACCGGCAGGTGTTGCTCTCGGCGCTGGCCGATCTGCGGCGCGCTCTCGGCGTGGGCGCTCAGTTACTCGCCGAGCAGATCCACGAACTGGACCAGTTCGACCGGCGCTCGACACAACTCTCGCAGCGGTTGTACGACGAAGCGCTCGCGTGCCGTATGCGTCCGCTCGACGACCGGCTGGGCGGGTTCGCACGCATGGTGCGGGATTTGGGTCGCTCGCTTGGCAAGCCAGCGCGGCTGGAGATTCGCGGCGCGCATACGCAGGTCGACCGCGACATTCTCGATCACCTCGAAGCGCCGCTCGGGCATTTGCTGCGCAATGCGGTCGATCATGGTTTGGAGGGCCCGGCCGCGCGGGCTGCGGCGGGCAAGCCGGCAGAGGGTGTCATCACGCTCAGCGCGCGGCACAGCGCGGGTCTGCTGCTCGTGAGCGTGGCCGACGACGGCGCCGGCATCGATCTCGAACGTGTGCGGCGGGCGGTGGTCGCACGCGGGCTGGTGACACCGGACACGGCACAACGGCTCGACGACAACGAACTGGTCGAGTTTCTGATGCTGCCCGGTTTCACGCTGCGCGATACGGTGACGGACGTCTCCGGGCGCGGCGTCGGGCTCGACGCCGTGCGGGCGATGGTGGCGTCGGTGCGAGGCACGATACGCATCGAGCATGCGCCTGGGCGCGGCACGAAGGTCATCCTGCAACTGCCGCTCACGCTGTCGGTGGTGCGCAGCTTGCTCGTCGAGATCGCGGGCGAGCCTTACGCGCTGCCGCTCGCGAACCTGTCTCGTACCCTGGCGCTCGCGCAAGCCCATATCGACACGCTCGAAGGGCGTCCGCACTTTACGCTGGACGGCAAGCAGATCGGACTCGTGAGCGCGCAGCAGGTGTTGTGCGGCAGTGAGCCCGTGGGGGTCTCGGGCGACCAACCGGTGGTCGTGTTCGGTGACGGCGAGGCGCGTTACGGGCTGGCGGTCGACAAATTTCTGGGCGAG
The DNA here is from genome assembly GCF_041919235.1 of Pandoraea sp. Lineage (NCBI taxonomy): Bacteria > Pseudomonadati > Pseudomonadota > Betaproteobacteria > Burkholderiales > Burkholderiaceae > Pandoraea > Pandoraea sp. The sequence goes on along the minus strand of NZ_JAYRUC010000004.1, from coordinate 181,413 downwards.
CGCATGCTCGTCGTGCAGCCGCTCGACGCGCGGCTCGGCAAGGTGCCCAACATTGCTGCGGGCGCACTCACGGAAGACGGCTCGCCGCTACTCATCATCGACACCGCCGATCTGGTGCGCTCGATCGCCAAGGCGGTGGCGTTGGGATCGCTCGACCGCTTGCCGATGCGCGCCGCGCAGGCGAGCGGTCGCGCACGCAAGCGTGTGCTCGTCGTCGACGATTCCTTGACCGTGCGCGAGCTCGAACGCAAACTGCTTGCCGCGCGAGGTTACGACGTGAGCGTTGCCGTCGACGGCATGGATGGCTGGAATGCCGTGCGCAGCGAGACGTTCGACATGGTCATCACCGACGTCGATATGCCGCGCATGGACGGCATCGAACTGGTAACGCTCATCAAGCGCGACGTCCATACGGCTGCGTTGCCGGTCATGATCGTTTCGTACAAGGACCGTGAGGAGGATCGCCAGCGCGGGCTCGACGCGGGCGCGGATTACTATCTCGCGAAAGGCAGTTTCCACGACGACGCGCTGCTGCGCGCCGTGGTGGACCTCATCGGGGAGTCGGGGTCATGAGAATCGGGCTCGTCAACGATTCGATCATCGCTATCGAAGCGCTGCGCCGCACGCTCGCGCAGCGCCCGGGGTTCGAAGTCGCATGGGTCGCGCACGACGGCGCACAGGCGGTGTCGATGTGCGCCCCCGTTCCCCCGGACCTCGTGTTGATGGATCTCGTCATGCCGGTCATGGATGGGGTGGCGGCCACGCGCGAGATCATGCGGCGCACGCCCTGCCCGATTCTCATCGTGACGTCGGATGTCGGCCATCACGCGAGCCTGGTGTTCGACGCGATGGGTGCCGGCGCGGTGGATGCGGTCGACACGCCGGTGTTGGGGGCGTCGGATCTGGCGCGCCCGGCGTCGGCGCTGCTCGCGAAGATCGACGCCATTGCGGCCCTGCAGGCCGATGCGGGTGTGCCACAGATGGCCGCTGCACCGCCTGCCGCCACAAGGACCGACGCGTTGGTGGCCATCGGGGCGTCTGCCGGCGGACCGGCGGCGCTCGCCACGCTGCTGGGGCGCTTGCCCGCGAACTTCGGTGCGGGCGTGGTCGTGGTACAGCACGTGGATGACGCGTTCGTTTCGGGCATGGTGGAATGGCTCGATCAACAGACGCCGCTTACCGTGCGGCTGGCGCAACCGGGCGAGCGGCCGTCGGCGGGGGTCGTGCTGCTCGCGGGCGGCAATCGCCATCTGCGCGTGGACGCGAGCGGGCGTTGCGTGTTGACGGACGAGCCGAAAGAGGCGGTGTATCGTCCGTCCGTCGACGTTTTCCTGCAGAGCGTGGCCGAGAACTGGCGCGCACGCGCCGTAGGCGTGCTGCTCACCGGCATGGGGCGCGACGGCGCGGCCGGACTTGGCGCCATGCGCACGCAGGGCTTCATCACAATTGCGCAGGATCGTGCGACGAGTGCGGTGTACGGCATGCCCAAAGCGGCGGCCGAGGCCGGTGCGGCGTCGCAGATTCTGCCGCTGGCGGCCATCGCCCCCCAATTGGCGGCGATGTTTGGAACGGTATGACAGGACGCACATCATGACGACAACCCCACGCCTGCCCAAACCGGCGGCGCAACCGGCCGGCACCGAGAGCAGCCTGAACGAATCGTCGGCGATGGTGTTGCTCGTCGACGATCAGGCGATGGTTGGCGAGGCGATCCGCCGCGCCCTGGCGGGTGAACCGAATATCGACTTCCACTACTGCCTGGATCCAGAAGACGCGTTGCGCGTGGCGGAGCAGACGCGCCCGACCGTCATTTTGCAGGATCTCGTGATGCCTGGCACTGACGGCTTGTCATTGGTGCGGCAGTATCGCGCCAGTCCGCTCACGCGCGACATTCCGATCATCGTGCTCTCGACGAAGGAAGAGCCGACGATCAAGCGCGAGGCCTTTGCTGCCGGTGCGAACGACTATCTGGTCAAGCTGCCCGATACCATCGAGCTGGTCGCGCGCATTCGCTATCACTCGCGCTCGTATATGAATCTGCTCCAGCGCGACGAGGCCTACCGTGCGTTGCGTGAGAGCCAGCAGCAGTTGCTGGAGACGAATCTGGAGCTGCAGCGGCTCACGCATTCCGATGGTCTCACCGGACTGGCGAACCGTCGTTACTTCGACGAGTATTTCAGCGCGGAATGGCGTCGTGCGCTGCGCGAGCAGCGCGAGATGGCGTTGCTGATGATCGACGTCGACAACTTCAAGATCTATAACGATACGTACGGCCACATTGCGGGCGACGATGTGCTGCGCCGCGTCGCCCGCACGATTGCCGATGCTGCGGCGCGGCCGGCCGATCTCGCCGCGCGCTTCGGCGGCGAAGAGTTCGTGATGGTGCTGCCCAACACGTCGGCGAGCGGTGCGGCGACGATCGCGGAGAAGGTGCGTGCACAGATCGACGCGATGGCGATTCCGCACGTGGGCTCGGCCAACGGCCAGCACGTCACGATCAGCCTTGGTGGCGCGGCGTGGGTGCCTCGAACGCACATGGCGTCGACCTCGTTGATCGAGTCGGCCGATCTGGCGTTGTATCGCGCCAAGCAACAGGGAAAGAACCGTGTAGAGATGCAGCAAGGCGCTTTCTGAGCCTGAGGAGGCAGACATGGCGGCGGACGTGACGTTCGAGCTGTTCTATTGGCCTGGCCTGCAAGGGCGCGGCGAATTTGTCCGCCTCGCCTTCGAGGCGACCGGCACGCCGTATGTCGAGGTCGTACAGGGCGACGGGCCCGGCCAGGGCATCGACGGCCTGATGCAGACGATGGACGCGCCTGCCGGCATGGCCCCGCCCTTTGCGCCGCCTTTCCTGCGCGTGGGCGACGAGCTGATTGGGCAGACGGCGAACATTCTGGCGTTTCTCGGTCCCCTGCTCGGGCTCGTGGGCGAGTCGCCGCGCGCGCGCCGCTGGGTCAATCAGTTGCAGCTCACGCTTGCCGATCTGGTTGCCGAGGTGCACGACGGCCACCATCCCATCGCGGGCCGGCTGTACTACAGTCAGCAACGGGCGGAGGCGCGCAAGCGTACGGCGGATTTGATCGAGTACCGCTTGCCGAAATACTTCGGCTACTTCGAGCGTGTGCTGGCGAATAATCCGCAGGCGGGTGGCTGGCTTTCCGAAGGGGCGATGTCGTACGCCGACCTCTCGCTGTTTCAGGTCGTCGCCGGTTTGTACTACGCGTTTCCGCGTGCGATGTCGGGCTTTGCCGAGGCATTCCCGCGCTGCCGCGCGGTGCATGATGCTGTCGCGCACGCACCGCGCGTCGCGTCGTATCTGAAATCGTCACGCCGCATCCCGTTCAATACCACCGGCATCTTTCGCCACTACAAGGCGCTGGATCGCGCCTCGCCGTTTTGACGCGGCAGCCGGCTCACTCACTCCGGCAGCGTCGCGTCGCCGGCGTTGAGCGGACGTTGCATCAGCACGGTGTCGATCCAGCGGCCGAATTTGAAGCCGACGGACTTGAGCACGCCGGTCTGGACGAAGCCGCATGCCGTATGCAGCGCCAGTGATGCCGCGTTGCCGCTGTCGCCGACGTTCGCAATCAATTGCCGCCACGGACCGCCTTCGCAGCGTGCGATGAGGGCGAGCAGCAGCGCGCGGCCCACGCCCTGGCCCGTCGCATCGGGGGCGATGTAGACGGAGTCTTCAAGCGTGAAGCGGTAGGCCGAGCGTGGCCGGTAATGCGTGGCGTACGCGTAACCGAGCACCCGCCCGTCGCGCTCGGCAACGAGGTACGGCAGCCCGGCGTCGAGCACCTTATTGCAACGCACGCGCATCTCGGTCTCATCCGGCGGCACTTCCTCGAACGAGGCCGTGCCCGTGCGGACGTGATGGGCGTAAATGGACGCGATGACCGGCAGGTCGTCACCGCGCACAGGCCGCACGGTGCACGCGCGACGCGGCGCTTCTGCGCCAACGCGCTGTGTCGCGCCGGTCACGCAGGAGTCAGAGGGAAACGACGACATACGAACGCGCCAATGTGTTGGGTTTCACGAGGGACCGGCTTCCCGGTTCAAGACAGTCAGCAGTGTGCGCCTCGATTGCTCATAAGAAAAGCTGGTGTTGCTTATGAATTGCATAAGCCTTCCTTTGAGCGGCTCAGGCACCTCGCGCGCCCTGCCCGCCCGGCATGGGAGGCGTGTCGCCCGTGGGTCGGACGGTGTCTCTGCCAACATCCCACGACCCTGCGTTCATGGCGTCGAGCCGCTGGCGCACGAAGCCGATGTGTTCGCGCAGCACGTAGAACTGGTCGGCATAGGCGAGTGGGATCTTCAGACGGTTGACGGCGGCTTCGATGGCATCGAGCCGATGGCGAAGGTTGCGGTAGTCGGTGTGAGCGTCGTCGGCCAGCGCTTCACGCTCCAGGGCGATGAGCGCACCGTACCAGCGGTACAAGCGCGATTTCACTCGCCAGCTATACAGCGACGGCACCAGCCGGAACGCCGGAATCAGCACGACGATGATCGGCACGAGCAACACGACGATGCGATCGGCGAGACTCGCGATCCAGAAGGGCAGATGCCGGTAGAGGAAGCCTTTGCCGGACTGGTAGTAGCGGGCGGCGTCGTCGGAGATCGGGAATTCGTGGACCTGGGCCGACGGGAACGTTCCGGCGCGTTGCAGCAGGTTGGCCTTGCCATGGACCTCACGCGCGGCTTCGATCAGGAGGTCGGACAGCGCCGGGTGCAGACTGTCGCGCGCGACGAGCTCGACCGTCGGGCTGATGACATGGACGGGTTGCGACGGGAGATTGCGTCCGAGGTCGAAAACGCCGCGCGGCAGCGTGAGTACATTCAAATAGGGGAAGCGGCGCGTGTACGCATCGGCTTGCGCGAAGTCCATCAGCCGCACGCCGGGGGTACGGATCAACTTGCCCATCGTCGGGCCGGTGGCGGTGTCGCCGGTGAGCATGGCGGCGTCGACGCGGCCGTCGATCAGCGCTTGGGCGGCGTCCTGTCCATCGTACGCCGTGAGCCGGGTCGCTCCACCCGGCGCGATGCCATTCGCCTTGAGCAGCGTGAGCGCGAGGGCGCGCGCGCCGCTGCCTTCGCGGCCGATGGCGATGCGCTTGCCCGTGAGGTCCGATAGCTTGGTGACACGCGGACCTCGATAGAACACGGAGATCGGTGCATAGAACATGCTGCCCAGCGAGACGAGGCCATCGACATCGAGGCCCTGCGATACGCCACCTTGCACGAGCCCCAGATCGACCTGCTGATGCGCGTCGGCAAGCCGCTCCACGTTCTGGCGCGAGCCTTCGGAAGTGAGCACGTTCAAGGTGATGCCGTCGCGCGCAAGGATCGTCTTGTAGCGTTGCGCGGCGTTCCAGAACGAGCTGCCCTCGGGGCCGGCGCTGAGCGTGACGGTGCGCGGCGGCGCCGGTTGCACGAGCCATACGGCGAGCCAGATGGCCGCGATCGAGACAAGGACGACCGGGCCGAAGGACACGGCGAGATCGCGCCAGGAAATCGCGACGAAGCGCGCGCGGAGTCGCCGGTGGGCGGGCGGGTTCGAGTCGGTCGGCATCGAGCGGGCAGGAGTATCCAATACCCGGCCGATCATACGCCATCCGCAGCGAGCGATTTCGCTGCGCGGTCTCCTCAGCGATGCGCGAGACTCTGTGCGAGTTGCTTCCAGAGGTGATCGGCGGCGGGTGACAGCCGCCGTCCCACGCGTGTCATCATCTGACTGGAAAAACCGGTCGCAATCGGATGGTCGATGGGCACGGCCACCAACTCGCCGAGTTCGATGCCGCGCCGCGCCGTAATCGCCGACATGAAGGCGACACCGAGGCCGGCCGCCGCGAGTGTCTGTGCGGTGTTGAACAGATCGACGCGGTAAGCGGGCGTCACGTTCAGGCGCGCGGTGTCGAGCACCGAGTGCACGAATTGCTGCACGCCATGGGCCTCGGTCATGAAGATGAGACGTTCGTGCGCCAGCGCGGACGGCGGCACGCTCGTCATCTTCGCGAAGCGGTGCGTGGGCGCGACCACGGCGCACAGTGCCTTCGCGGCAAACGGATGAATGCGCATGGCCGGGTCGTCGGCCGAGCGGGCGCACAGCCCGATGTCCACGATGTCGTCGCGCACGAGCGAGAGCACCACGGGCGTGGGGCCCGAGCGAATTTCGACGAGGATGTCCGGATAGCTCATCGAGAAGCGCTGCAACGCCTGCGCAATGAGGCGGCCGATGAAGCCTTCGCCCACGCCGATCGCCACCCTGCCTCGCTTCAAATGCCGGTATTCCTCCAGCCGTGCCGACAGGTCGCGATGGCGGCGCTGGCCGTCGCGGTAGTAGTCGATGAGCACCTGACCGATCTCGGTGACGCTCACGTTGCGTCCGCGCCGCTCGATCAGCGAGAAGCGCAGCCGCCGCTCGAGCGCCGCGATCTGCCGGCTGACCACGGACGGATTCACGCCGAGCGCTTCGGCCGCCATGCGCACGCCGCCGGTCGCAGCAATTTCGGCAAGATATTTGAGCGGACGCTCGCCAATGTCGTCCATCCACGACGCGTTTGTCATGCGGGTCTCAGTGTTGCGCTCGAACGAAGGGGGCGTCCGACCCGACGCGGGTCCGATGGCCGGCGTCGGCGCACCGAACGCGCCGGAGGAAGTCGCCAAAGCTTCGAATCGGCGTGGGTTTGCCTGATCGGCACCCATGTTCTCGCGGCGCGTGGGTTCCGTCAATTGTTGACTGAAAGGCAACAGTTTGACGTGGTTTGCGTCATGGGTGGGAATTTTCGTCGGTGCAATACTCCGCGTAATTCAAAACGAGAGGAGCCCCCGATGAGCGAGATTCGCTATTGCGAAGTCAGCGATCTGCTGGATGCGCGCGAGCCGCTGGCCGAGATGCGTCACCACATTCACCAGCATCCCGAATTGTCCTTCGAGGAAGTCGATACGTCGCGCTACGTGGCGCAAAAGCTCGAGCATTGGGGATATCGGGTCACACGCAACGTGGGCGGTCACGGCGTGGTGGCCTCGCTCACGCTCGGCACGAGCACTCGGAGCGTGGGCGTGCGCGCCGACATGGATGCACTGCCGATTCGCGAGCAGACCGGCCTGGCATACGCCAGCGTGCACGACGGCAAGATGCACGCTTGCGGTCACGACGGCCACACGACCGTGCTGCTCGGCGCCGCGCAGCAACTCGCGAAGACGCGCAATTTCGACGGCACCGTCCATCTGATCTTCCAGCCGGCGGAAGAGGCCGGATCGAACAGCGGCGCCGAGCAGATGATTGCCGACGGCTTGTTCGAGCGTTTCCCGTGCGACGCGATTTTCGGTTTGCACAATCACCCGGGGGTGGCCACGGGCACGTTCGGCTTCCGTGCCGGTCCGCTGATGGCCGCGTGCGACACCGTCAAGATTCGCATTCACGGCCGTGGCGGTCATGCGGCGCGCCCGCATCTGGCCATCGACCCGGTGATGATCGGCAGCAGTCTCGTGATGGCGCTGCAAACCGTGGTTGCTCGCAGCATCGACCCGACCGAAGCCGCAGTGGTCACCGTTGGTGTGTTCCACGCCGGTTTCGCGCCGAACGTGATTCCCGAAGAGGCCGTGCTGGAGTTGAGTGTGCGTTCGTTCTCGGCGACGGTGCGCGCCACGCTCGAGGCGCGCATTCGCGCGCTGGTGAGTTCGCACACCGAAGGGTACGGCGCGAGCGCCGACATCGAGTACATCCGAGGGTATCCGGTGCTCGTGAACACCGAGGCGGAAACGGAATTCGCGCGCAGCGTGGCCGAGGCGCTGGTGGGGGCCGAACACGTCATTTCGCCGTTCCCGCCGATCGCGGGCAGCGAGGACTTCGCGTACTACCTGCAGAAGGTGCCGGGTTGCTTCATTCGATTGGGCAACGGTGAAGGCCAGCCGATGCTGCACAACGCCAAATACGATTTCAACGACGACAATCTGACCATCGGCGCCGCCTTCTGGACACGTTTGGTCGAACGCTTTCTTACCAAGGAGCGCGCATGAGCATCGCAACGCAATCGCTTTCGATTGACGGCGCACAGCCGTCGCAAATGACCGCTGCGCAACAGCGCAAGATTGTTTTCGCGGCTGTCATCGGCAACCTGCTGGAGTTCTTCGATTTCACGGTCTACAGCTATTTCGCGCTGACCATCGGCCGGCAGTTTTTCCCGGCGGAAGATCCGATCACGTCGTCGCTGCTCGCGTTTGCCGTGTTCGCGGTGGGCTTCGTGATGCGCCCGCTCGGCGGCTTCGTGCTGGGTCGGTATGCCGACCGTGCCGGCCGTAAGCCGGCGCTCACCCTCACCATCGGCTTGATGGCGCTGGGTTCGGCGGCGATCGGTCTCGCACCGACGTATGCGCAGATCGGCTTGGCCGCGCCGTTGCTGATCGTCGCGGCACGTTTGCTGCAGGGCTTCGCGCAAGGCGGCGAGTTCGGTGCGGCGACGGCCACGCTGTTGGAGATGGGCGGCGCGAAGCGTCGTGGCTTCCGTGCGAGCTGGCAGTTGGCGAGCCAGGGCGCAGCCGCGCTGCTCGGCTCGGGCCTCGCCGCGAGCCTCGGCTTCCTGCTCTCGGACGACACCATGCACAACTGGGGCTGGCGTATCCCGTTCCTGCTGGGCACGCTGATCGCTCCGGTCGGGATCTACCTGCGCCGCCACATTCAGGAAGAGCCGCCGAAGGCGAAGGTCGTCACCGGTCGCGACGATCCCAAGCGTGGCGTCTATGTGCGCAACTGGTTCCTCACGATCTTCTCGATCATGGGCATGTCGGTGTCGACCTACGTGATGATGTACTACATGCCGACGTACAGCATTCAGTACCTGGGTCTGCCGCCGAAGATGTCGATGCTCACCGGGGTGGCGGCCAGCACGATCTCGCTCGTGATGTGCCCGATCTACGGCGCGTGGTCGGACAAGATGGGGCGTCGCAAGCCACTCACCATCGCTGGCCGCGTGGCGCTCATCGTGCTGCTGTATCCGGCGTTCTGGATCATGACGCACTTCCCGTCGCTGCCGGTCGTGCTCGCGGCGCTGATCGTGCTGATGCTCTGCTACACGATGGGGTCGGCCCCCGCTTACGCGCTGATGCCCGAGAATTTCCCGAAGCATCTGCGGGCAGGCTATATGTCGAGCGCATATGCGATTGCGGTGTCGGTGTTCGGCGGGACGGCGCAGCTCGTCGCGGCGTGGCTCATTCGCGTGACCGGCAACAAGATGGCGCCCGCCTGGTACATGATCGTCTGTGTGGCCATCTCGCTCATCGCCGTGTCGATGTTCGAAGAGACCGGCAACAAGGTGCTCGAGGAGTAAGCGCTCGCAGGCGTTCCGCAAGACCCCGAGAGGGCGATGACGTATTCCGTCGTCGCCCTCTTGCGCTTTTGGTCTCTTCGCCCTCGTCGTTATCCTCGCCCTCGTGCTTATGGATGCAGGAACGTTGTGTCCGGATGCAGCGGATACACCGGGCGGTTCACACGCGAGAACGGGAACAGCGCGTAGTTCGAGCTCGTCACGCCCTCGCTGTCGCACTCGACCAGCCCCTTGGCGATCGGCACGAACACCGGGCGGCAGTACATGCGCGACTTGAGCAGCAGGAAACGCTCGCGGCGAGGATCGAGGCCCACGCAGGTGAACACCCCGAGATCCCAAGGCTCGTGGGTTCGCTCGGTCACGACGATGCGCGCAGGCCCGATATCGAATAGCACCGTGCGACCCATGTAGCAGCGTTGTCCAGTGTACGTCGGCCCGGTGACGACATACTCGCCGTCGCCGATCTTGCGCACGACACCGGTCAGGACTGCGGGCGTCTTGGCGATGCCCAATTGCGTGAGCGGACGTTTGTTGCCGATGGCCAGGGTGACCTCTGCGCCTTCGCCCGCGGCGATCAGCGTAGCGACCGCTTCCGGGTCGCACAGCGGACCGACGCCGATGCCCGTTAGCCCGCCCGCGAGCGCGGCTTCGAGCACGTCCATCGTGTCGCATGTGCCGCCGGACATGCAGTTATCGCTATGATCGAGCAGCAGTACCGGCTGGTCGGCGCCCTCGGCCAATTGTTTCGCTTCGGCAATCGAATCGGCCAGCGGGGCGCTGCGATAGACGAAATCGTCGCGCGCTTCCCAGATCTGCGAAGCGATGCGGTCGGCGACGGCCTGTGCGCGCGCCACACCATCGTCGCCGTCGTCCGCCGTCACGACAACACTGATGCACGGCGCCGGGATGTCCGCGAGCGAGAAGCCCGAGAACACCGATACCGCCGGAATGCCCTCCTCGGCTTCGGCGTGCCGCGCCGCGTCGAGTGCGCGCTTCATCGCCCCGCCATGGCTCGTGCTGCGCAGCGTATGCACCATCAACGGTGGCTGCTGCCACACGACCCGTGGATGGCGTTTGCCCGCGAGCATCTCGAACAGCAGGCGTGCGGCGTGCTCGCCCGTCTCGTACATATCGACGTGCGGATAGGTCTTGAATCCCACGACGATATCGGCGTTCGCCACGATCTTCGGCGTGACGTTCGCATGCAGGTCGAGTGCGACGGCAATCGGCGTATCGGGTGCAGCCGCGCGCACGCGTTCGAGCAGATCGCCTTCGCCGTCGTCGCTGTTCTGCGCGACCATCGCGCCATGCAGGTCGAGCAGGATCGCATCGACGCCGCGCGCGTGCGCCACGATCCGGCGACACAGTTCGTCATAGGCGCTTGCCGCCACCGGGCCGCTGGGGTTGGCGCTGGCGGAGACCGGCGTCACGATCTCGGCACCGGCGCGCTCGGCCAGGTCGATGAATGCGGCCATCGCCGTGCGCATGCCCTTGTTGTCGCGATACGCCGCTTCGTCGTAGGTCGGACCGTGATTTCCAAAGGCTTCGAGCGGCGTGGGGACCGGCGAGAACGTATTCGTCTCGTGATTCATCCGCGCGATCATCACTTTCATGCGACACCTCCCGCCCGTTGCAGCATGGCCTGCAACAGTACGTTGCAACCGGCTTCGAGATGCACCGGATCGGCATCTTCGATTTCGTTGTGGCTGATACCGTCCTTGCACGGCACGAAGATCATCGCTGTCGGCGCGACGCGCGCTAGGTAGACTGCATCGTGCCCCGCACCGCTGATGACTTCCATCGACGACAGGCCAAGCGCGTGCGCGCCCTCGCGAATCGCCTCGACGAGTCCCGGGGAAAACGGCTGCGGCGGGAAGTACACGACCTGCTCGACGGTGATGTCGATGCCCTGCGTGCTTAGCGCGGCGCATTCGGCGTGCAGCTTCGCGTTCAAGGCGTCCAGCGTGGCGTCGTCGGCCGCGCGCAGATCGACGGAGAGCTTGACCCGGCCCGGAATCACATTGCGCGAATTCGGATAGTTGTCGATCCAGCCGACCGTGCCGCGCGCGTGCGGCGCGTGCTCGCCTGCGATGCGGTTCACCGCCTGAATCAACTGCGCGGCGGCCAGCAACGCGTCGCGGCGAAGTGCCATCGGCGTGGGGCCGGCGTGCGCTTCCATGCCGGTGACGGTGACGTCGTACCAGCGCTGACCCAATGCGCCTTGCACTACGCCGATGGTCTTCCCATGCGCTTCGAGCACGGGCCCTTGCTCGATATGTGCCTCGAAATACGCACCAACTGCGCCCGGCTGACCGACGGCCGACGCCGTGCCGGCATAGCCGATCGCGCGCAGCGCGTCGGCAACGCTGACGCCGTCGCGATCTTTCTGCGCGAGGGCATGATCCAGCGTGAATGCGCCGGCGTAAACACCCGAGCCCATCATCACGGGAACGAAGCGCGATCCTTCCTCGTTGGTCCAGACAGCGACTTCGAGGGGCGCCTGTGTCACGACGCCGTGGTCGTTGAGCGTGCGCAGCACCTCCAGTCCGGCGAGCACGCCGTAGTTGCCGTCGAACTTGCCACCCGTCGGCTGGGTGTCGATGTGGCTGCCGGTCATGACGGGGGGCAGCGCGTCGTTGCGTCCCGCGCGTCGCGCAAAGATGTTGCCGATGGCATCGACACGCACCGTGCAACCGATCTCCTTCGCCCACTGCACGAACAGATCGCGACCCTGCTGGTCGAGATCGGTCAATGCGAGACGGCAGACACCGCCCTTCTCGGTCGCGCCGATTCGCGCGAGTTGCATGAGGCTGTCCCACAGGCGCGCGCCGTCGACGCGCACTGCGCCAGCCGGTTGATCGAGACGTTCCATGTTCAAAAGTCCTTCAGGGCATGCGGCGCGGGGTGCGCTCACGCATGCGTTGGCAGAATGGCGCGCTCGCACGCTCGATGGTTCGGGCGGTGGCGGCGCGCGTCGGAGGCAACGATTGATGTGCGGCTCAAGCCACGCCCACGCCGAGGTAACGGTCCTTGACGACGTCGTCGGCGAGGAACGCGGCGTTGTCCGCGCCATACACGATCACGCCCTGCTCGACGATGTAATGCCGGTCGGCGAGCTGCGTGCAGACTTCCAGATTCTGTTCGACGAGCAGGATCGCCACGCCGGCTTGCTTGATGAGCTTCAACTGCGCCACGATCTCCTCGACGATCACGGGCGCGAGACCCTCGACCGGTTCGTCGAGCATGAGCAGACGCGGGTGATTCATCAGGGCGCGTCCGATCGCGAGCATCTGCTGTTCGCCGCCGGAGAGTTGCGCGCCACCGTTCTTGCGACGCTCCTGCAGGCGCGGAAAGATGCGATAGATGTCGGCAAGCTGCCACGGCGAGTCGCGTCGCGCGCCGAGCTTGAGATTCTCTTCGACGGTGAGCAGCTTGAAGATGCCGCGATGTTCGGGCACCAGGCAGACGCCGCGCGCCGCAATGCGATGCGCAGGCAGTCCGGCAATGGGCTTGCCCAGAAACGCGATGCTGCCCGCCTTGGGCGGCACCACGCCCGCAATGGTTTTGAGCGTGGTCGATTTGCCCGCACCGTTGCGCCCGAGCAGCGTGACGAGTTCGCCGTCGCCGATGCGCAGCGTTACGCCCTGCAGAATGTGGCTCTTGCCGTAATAGCTGTGAATGCCCGCGACGTCGAGAATCATGCGCGGCCTCCGGTAATCATGTTGCCGAGATAGGCGGTGCGCACACGATCGTCGGCGCGGATGGCGTCCGGCTTGCCTTCGACGAGCACGCGCCCCTGCTGCATGACGGTGATCGTGTCGGAGATGTCCATCACAATGTTCATGTTGTGCTCGATGAGCACAACGGTATGGTCGTCGCGCAGGCCGCGAATGAGCTGCTTCATGTCGTCGAGATCGTCGATGCCCATCCCCGACGTCGGCTCGTCGAGAAAGATTGCCTTGGGACGCGCCGCGAGCGCCATGCCCACTTCGAGACGGCGTTGCTGCCCGTGCGAGAGCGCGCCTGCGGCCGTGCCGGCGTGCCGGGTGAGGGCGAGGCGCGTGAGCACGTCGTCGACGACGCTCGCGCAGGCGCGCGGGCCGTCCGCCTTGTGCCAGCATGACAGCGCGCGGCGCGGCGAGACCCCGAGCGCAGCCAGCCGCAGGTTCTCGCGCACCGACAGATTCTGAAAGAGCGCGGTCACCTGAAACGAGCGCGCGATGCCGCGTTGCACACGCCGGTAATCGGCTTCGAACGTGACGTCGTGGCCGTCGAACCGAATGCGTCCGCCCGAGACCGGAACAGTGCCGGTGAGCATATGAAAGAGGGTGGTCTTGCCTGCGCCGTTGGGCCCGATGACGGAATGTACCGTGCGCGGGGCCACACGCAGATCGACGCCATGCAGCGCAGTGAACTTGCCGTAGCGCTTGACGATGCCGGTGGCTTCGATGAGGGCTTCGCTCATGTCGGGTCTCCCTGCGTATCCAGTTTGCCGTTCGTGTCGCCGGGTTTTCGGGTGATGCGCCGCCATAGCGACTCGCCCACGCCCCACAGGCCGCGATGCATGAACAGACTCACCGCGATGAGCAGCAGGCCGAGCAACAGCAGCCAGCGCGGCCAGAGCGTGGAGAGCCAGTCGGCGGCGAGCACGTAGAACGCAGCACCCAGTACCGACGCGAAGAGATTCCCCGTGCCGCCGATCACCGTCATCACGAGGATCGTCTCGCTCGTGTGGTACTCGATGTTGGACAGCGGCGCGATACCCGTCATCAGCGCGTGCAATGCGCCCGCCAATGCCGTGACCGCGCCCGAGATCGCGAAGGCCATCAACTTGAACGATTTCACGTGGTAGCCGATCGCCGCTGCGCGGGTCTCGTTGTCCCGGATGGCGAGGAGCGTGCGACCGAACACCGAATCGGCCACGCGGAGCAATGCCGCGAAGACGATCAGGAACACGACGGCGACGAAGGTGTAGTACTGCCAGGGTGTTTCGAGCGGCACCAGCGTCGTGCCGCCGATCGCGAGCGACTTGCGCGGGATATCGAGCAGTCCGTTGTCGCCGCCGGTCCAGTCCGTCGCGGTGTAGGCAAGGAAGTAGAACATTTGCGCACACGCCAGCGTGAGCATCACGAAGTAGGTGCCCTTCTGCCGGATCGCAAAACTGCCGACGATGGCCGCGATGGCCGCACCCAATACGATCGACGCAAGGATGGCAAGCGGCATGGGCAGGGCCGTGCGCGTGAGCATGATGCCCAGCGAGTAGCTGCCGAGACCGAAGAAAATACCCTGGCCGAAGGAAAGCAACCCGGTGTAGCCGAGCAGCAGATTGCAGCCAAGCGCGGCAAGCGCGTAGATGAGGACCTCGGTCGCGAGCGTGCCCGACGACAGCGTGGCCGGCAGAATCAGTGTGACGGCGGCAGCGAACCACCAAAAACGGTAACGTGCCAGCATCATCCCCTCCCGAGCAGGCCGTGCGGCCGCATGAGCAGCACCGCTGCCATCGCCACATAGATCATCAGTCGCGCACCTTCCGGCCAGATCGTGCTCATCAGGCTTTGCACGATCCCGATCACGAGTCCGCCCACGAGCGCCCCGGCGAAACTTCCCATGCCACCGATCACGACGACCACGAACGCTATGCCCAACGCTTCGATGCCCATGAACGGATCGACGCCCCGTATGGGCGCCGCCAACACGCCGGCCAGCGCGGCCGTGCCGGCGCCGAGCGCGAACGCGAGGCTGAACACACGGAACACGTTGATGCCGAGCAACGACACCATCTCGGACGACTCGCTGCCCGCACGCACCGCACTGCCCAGCCGCGTGCCTTCGAGCAGCCACCAGAGCAGGGCGGCGAACACCGCAGTGAAGCCGATGAGAAAGAGCCGGTACTTCGGATAGATGAAGTTGCCCCACATCACCACGCCATCGAGTACGTTGGGCACTGGGACGTTGTCGCCGAGCGGCCCCCACACGATGATGATCAGCTCCTGCACGACGAGCGCCAGGCCGACCGTGACGAGGATGTGGAACTCGTGGGGCTTCTCGTAGATGCGCGAGAGCAGCACCTTCTCGGCAATCCATGCGAGCGCGGCTACGACGATCGGGCAGACGATCAGCGCGAGCCAGAACGACAGGCCCCATTGCATCGCCTGGTAGCAGCAATACGCGCCGAGCAGGTAGAAGGCGCCGTGCGCAAAGTTCACGAAGCGCAGCAGGCCGAAGATGATCGATAGGCCGACGGCGAGCAGGAAGTACAACATCCCGATCCCGACGCCATTGATGACTTGCAGCAAATAGACGTTCATGCGCGTCCCGGAGAACTTGAGTGGACGTGGAGCACCGTGTGCCGCGCGGCGCTCGCCGCGTGGCACAGACGACACATGCGGGGGACGCCATGCGCCCCCGCGAGCGACACCGAGCGCGGCGTCACGCAGCGCTTGCGCGCTGCGCTACCGCGTCAGGCCATCTTGCACTCGGTCTTGTCGAGCGGCAGGAACGATTTCCCGGCGTTGACAATGTCGGCATAGTCGTCGGCGTTCTTCATCTTCGACTTCGCCTTGCCCTTGAGCAGATAGTAGTTTTTGAGCACTTGATGATCGCCCTTGCGGATCTCTTCCGGCCCCGTGAGGCCGTCGTACTTCATGCCTTCCATCGCGGCAATGACGGCCTTCGGATCGGCGCTGCCCGCCTTGATCATGCCGTCGAGCATGAGCTTCGTGCAGATGTACGAGCCCGCAAGGCTGTAATTCGGGTTCTGCTTGAAGCGATCCTGCGTGCGCTTGACGAGGTCGAGATTCAGCGGCGAGGCAACCGCGTGCCAGTATTGCGCACCGAAGTACACACCCTCGCACAGATCGGCGCCGAGGGTCTCGAACTGCTCCAGACCCGAGGCCCACGCCATCAGGATCGTGCAGTTCTTCTTCATGCCGAAACTCACCGCCTGACGCAGCGCGTCGGACGATTGCGAGCCGAAGTTCAGGAGCAGCAACACGTCGGGTTTGGCCGCGACCGCGTTCGTGAGATAGCCCGAGAACTCCTTCTCGGAGAGCGAGTGATAGCTGTTGCC
The DNA here is from genome assembly GCF_041919235.1 of Pandoraea sp. Classification (NCBI taxonomy): domain Bacteria; kingdom Pseudomonadati; phylum Pseudomonadota; class Betaproteobacteria; order Burkholderiales; family Burkholderiaceae; genus Pandoraea; species Pandoraea sp. Next base: position 165,018 of record NZ_JAYRUC010000004.1, on the reverse strand, counting down.
GACGTGCTCGATGCCCTTTTCCTTGAAGACGTTCTTCGCGGCGGTGAGCAGACCTTCGCCGAACACGTATTGCGGCGTGATCGTGTACCAGCGCTTGGCTTTGGGCATCGACTCGATGAGCGGGCGCACCGTTTGCTCGATGGCGCCGAAGGTCGGTACCGACCAGCGGAACGTGGCGCTGTTGCAATCCTTGCCCGTGATTTCGTCCGCGCCGGCCGTGGTGATGAAGACGCCACCGGCCTTCTCGACTTCCTTGCCCATGGCGAGCGCCTCGGACGACAGAATGCCACCCGCGAAGAACCGCGCGCCTTTCTGTTGCGCGATTTCCTGCACGCGCCGGATGGCCGTGGCGGGCTTACCTTCGGTGTCCAGCGTGGTATAGGCGAGCGGCCGGCCGAGGACTTTGCCGTACTGCTCGACGACGAGTTTCATGCCAAGATCGGCGAACTTGCCGTTGGCGGCGAATGGGCCTGACATCGGCACCGGACACGCCAACTGGATGGCGCCGGTGCTTTGCGCGAACACGTCGCGAGCGGTGAACAAGGAGGCAGGCAGAGACGCCGCAGCGGCGAGCTTCAACATTTCACGACGATTCAATTGGGTCTCCAGGGAAGGGAGCAATCGTTCATGGGGTGCAAACGTGCAGCGCGTCACACAACAACCGGCCAGAGACCTGAAAAAGCGACCTGACAGTAACGACTTGCAACGTCCGGGGCCTTATCCCTATCCGTCATATTTATTATGATAAATAGGATGGATTTGATCGTAGGTATAATGGTTTTGACTGTCAATCGGAAAAAATTCCTAGCCGGCACAGCCGGCCAAGCGTGCGTTCGAGCCGGCGATTGATGCGAACAGACCTTTGTGAGGCGCCACATGGCATTGGACGTGCAAGCGATGCGAGAGCCGTTGGAAATCAAGCAGCAAAAACGCGGCGATCTCGTTGCCGAAGCCATCAAGCGCCTGATTACCGAGGGCAATCTGCTGCCCGGCGACCGCCTGCCGCGAGAAGTGGAACTGCAGCAGATGTTCGGCGTGTCGAAGAGCACCATCCGCGAAGCGCTCAAGTCGCTCGAAGTGCAGGGGCTTATCAAGGTCAGCACGGGACCTTCGGGGGGCGGCATGGTAGTGGAAGTGCCGCTCGAGCGCACGTTCCAGCTCATGCAGAACTATCTCTTCTTCAAGGAAGTGAGCATCGACGACATCTATACGGTGCGCCAGTTGCTCGAGCCGGAACTTGCCGCCGGGGCCGTGCCGCATCTGAGCGAAGCCGACTTCGAAGCGCTTGAGCACAACATGGCGTGTTGCAGCCCCGCGTCGCACGATCGGCGCGAGTTGCTGCGCCAGCGACAGGCCGATGTGGACTTTCACGATATTCTCGCGGCCGCCAATCCCAACAGCTTTCTGCGCTTCACGTGCGAGCTCATCAACGAGATGATCCGCCAACTCATCGTGTTCGGGAACGAGACGCCGAGGCGCGAGCATGAGAAGTTCGGCACGGCGAACGTCGACATTCATCGCCAGATTACCAATGCGGCGCGCGCGGGCGACGCGCAACGCGTGCGCGAACTCATGCACTTCCACATGCAGGAAGCGCGCACCTACATCAAGCGCATGAACGGCAAGCTGCGCGGTCGTCTCATTCTCGATTCGGATATCGTGGACATGCAGCAACGTGTGCGCGCCCAACTCGGAACGAGTGCGCCTGGCGTGCCACGTCGCAAGTCGATGGCGGTCAAGACCTCGTCGACGGTGGAAGTCGTCGCGCCGAAGCGCGTGACGCGCAAGCCGGCGGCCGAGCGCAGCGCCCTGGCGAAGGCCGCAGTCAAGGCGCCAGCAAAGCCGCGGGCAACAGGCACGAAGGTCGCCGCGCCCCGAAAGCGCGGCAGTACGTCGCGTTAGGACGCACTGGCGTTGCGCGCGCCGGTAACGGCCGGAAAACGCGCTGCGGGCTGTTGCTGCGTGCAGCAGTGAATGCCGCCGCCGCGCCGGGCAATGCCGCGAAGCGGTACTTGCACGACGCGTCTGTCGGGGAACGCCCGTTGCACGATGTCGCGAGCGTGCGCGTCGGCCGCAGAATCGCCAAACGACGCCATCACAACGCCGCCATTGGGCAGATAGAAATTCACATACTCCGGCGCAAAGTCGGGATCGTCCGCGACGCTGGCGGGCAAGACATCGAAGTCGGGGGAGGGCAGCAGGCCGATGTCGAAGCGCCGTCCATGCGCATCGCGTGCGAGGCGTAGCGCCCGCAGGTTCTCTCTCGCCTCGCGCGACCATTCGTCGTCACCGTCGGCGCTCGTCGCGAGCAGCACGCCCGGGCGCACGAAGCTCGCCACCCCGTCGACGTGACCGTCCGTGATGGTGTCGAGCTGCGATCCGGGCAGCCACACAATGTGCGTCACGCCAAGCCAATGGCGGAACGCGGCCTCGGCCTCGCGACGCGTCATGCCGGGATTGCGGTTCGGGTTGAGAATCGATGTCTGCGTCACGATCAACGTGCCTTCGCCATCCACATGCAACGACCCGCCCTCGGCCACGAGCGGCGCGGCCGACGTATCAGCGCCGAGCGCCAGCGCAACGCGCGCCGCAAGCCTCGGGTCGGCGTCGGGCATCGGCCTCATCTTGTGTCCCCAGCCGTTGAAGTTCCAACGCAGCGCATGCAGCGTCAGCGCGTCGTCGAGAACGAAGGTGGGGCCGGTGTCGCGCATCCAGTGATCGTCGACCGGCATGGGGTGAAGCGCGGCGTTCGCCGGCATGAGGCGTCGGGCTTCCTCCAGATGCGCAGGATCGACGGCGACATGCAACGGTTCGAACAGCGCGATCGCGTGGGCGATGTGCGCCAACTCGCCGATGACCTCATGCCGACGTGCGCCCGACATGACGGAGTGGCTCGGCCACGCCATCCAGCAGGCGGCGTGCGGGTGCCATTCAGGCGGCATACGCCAGCGAGCGTGGGCGTGGGGGGGCGTTGCGACAGGCTTGTGCAGAGGGGCCGTCATGGTTCGCGTTGCGGTAGGAAAGGTGCCGCCAGTGTAAGCGGCACACGGCACGCGCGGCGCGCATCAAGGCGTGTGCGGATCGGCCAGATGGACGGAAAGCCGCGTGAGTGCACGTACCTGGCGTAGCGCCACGCGAAGATCGCACGTCGAGATTAGGCCGATGCCTCCCTCGTCGTCGGCAAGTGGCCGTCCGTCGCGTTCATAGACGACGAGGGCGCCGACGCCGACCGGGGTGTTGTACAACTCGTGCCAGGAGAACACGACGGTGTAGCCGTCAGCGCCTTGGGCCAGCACGAAAGCCCGCGTGAAATCGCGTGCCTGCGGCAGGCGCAACCGCGCGACGTCGAGCAGCGCGGTCAGGCGTACGCCTTTGTAATCGCTCGCGCCGCGCACTTTCCGGCCCGACAGGCAGACGATGTCGAGCGGCCCGGTCAGTTGGGTCGGCAGTCGCATGAGCGCGCAGAGATCGAAGGAGTGACGACGATCGACGCAGCCAGTGACGACGACTTCGCGCGAGACGGGCGAGACGGGCGGAACGTGTGGGAAGCGTGAGAAGCGTGGAAAGAGCGAGGCGGGCGGGGGCGGCACCGGGGCGAGCGGCGTGCCGCTGGCAGTGAGTGGGGTGTCCGGCGAATCGCTGGGGAGCACGCGCATGGAGTCGATGGGCATGTCGAATTCGGTGTATGGGCGGGGGGGCACCGGTCGCCGCAATATAGCGGCCGGGCCCTGCGCGGACATACGAAGTGCCTGATAGCGGCTATTCAGGGAATCCGAGCGCGGCGCTGCCGCGACGCGAACGTGCCGATGCCCGATCGATCGGTTGTCGCCGCTACGCGGTGCGGCGTGTTGGCCGGCGTGCGGACACTTCGGCGATCATGGCACGTGCCTCCTGCACGTCTGCGAGCGTTTCGCCGCCCTGCAACGCGTCGAGCGCTTCGCGCAGCAGTGCGACGCATTCGGCGTCGCCGGGTGCGTTGCCACCGCTCAGGCGCAACAGACTGAGCGCCGCGCGCAGGACGAGCATCGGCGACGCCTGCGCCCGCGCGATCTGCAGCGCGTGTTCGAGCCACGGACGTACGGCGTCGTCGGGGTGATGGCCCGCGCGCAGAAAGTCGCCTTTGCGGCGCAGGAATTCGGCTTGCCAATGGGCGTCGCCGCGCCGCGCTGCCACGTGGGCACCGCGCTCCACCGCGTGCAGCCCGAGCGCGGTGTCGCCCGTGCCGACGCACGCTTCCACCAGCAACCCGAAGAAGATGCCTTCGACGCCGCCCATGATCTCGCCCAACCGTCCCACACTGTCGGTGATGCGCTCGAGGCCGCTGACGTCGCCGCGCGAGGCAAGCGCCCAGCCACGAATGGTCTGGCCGGCGAGCGCCCAGAGCGCGACGCCGGTCTCCGAGGCCACTTCGGTGGCCTCACCGGCCAGTGCTTCGGCAGAGGCGACCTCGCGACGCAGCCGTCGCAACATCGCGGCGAACACCAGGGCGAACGAGAACGAGTAGCGACGGCCTTGCCGGCGTCCCATCGCCAGCGCTTCTTCGCTGGCCGCGAGCGACGCGTCGTGGCGACCGGTGAACCAGTAGGCCCACGAGAGGAACGACAGCGCGGTGATGCGGGCGTCTTCGCCCAGGCCGGTGTCGGCGTGTTCGGGGCGGTAATGCGAGAGACCGGTTTCGAGCGCCGTCACGGCGCCGTGGAAGTCGCCGTGGCAACACAGGCTATTACCCAGTGCATAGTAGGCGTGGGCGAGCAACGGTGCGGCGCCCGCCTGGTCCGCGATGAGAATGAGTTTGCGCGCGAGTTCGATGCTTCGGTTGAAGTCGCTCCACGAGCTCGAGCCGAGCCACAATCCCCAGTAGACGGGGAACAGCGCAACGTCGTCGCCCATCGGCTGCGCGAGCGCGAGGGCCGTCTCGAAGTTGTGACGCGCCGGCTCCGAGCCGTAGCCGTGCAGCGAGACGAGCGGTACGCCGAGCGCCATGCGCAGTTGCAGCTCCCGCTGCGCCGTCTGGGCACCGGTGCCCGTTTGTCGCAAGACGTCGAGCGCGCTCTGGTAGTGGGCGCACGCTTCCCGAAACGCCTGACGACCCGTCGCGTATTCGCCCGCGAGACGATAGTGCTCGATGGCGGCGTCCGGTTCGTCGGCCTGACGGAAATGCCACGCGAGCACTTCGGGTTCGGTCTGCACGGACGTCGCATCGTGTTCGCGCATGGCGAGGGCGATGCGGCGATGCGCGTCCTGACGGCGTTCCTGCGGCTGCGCATCGTAGGCGGCCTTGTGCAGCAACGCGTGACGGAAGACATAGCGGCCACCGTCTTGACGCTGTATGAGCGCGCAGGCGACGAGCGTGTCGAGGGCGCGCTCGACGAGCGCCATCGAACGACCGCTCGCGGCGGCGAGCACTTCGGCCTGAAACGCCGGGCCGAGGCACGACGCGAAGTGGGCGACCGGTTTGGCGCTGCCCGCAGCGTCGATGCGCGCCATCATCAGTTCCTGCAGGCTTGCCGGCATCGGCATTGCGCCGGCGGACCCGCGCCCGCCCTGTTGTGCGGCGGTGGCCCGTGCCAGCTCTTGCAGGAACAGCGGTACGCCTTCGGCCAGATGCGCGATGCGCTCGCGCATGGCGGCGGGGAGTGCCACGCGCGGCGTCGCTGCGCGCACGATGGACGCTGCCGCACCTGCGTCGAGCGGTGCCAGATCGATTCGGCGCAAACGCACGGTATGACACCACGGCAGTTCGAACTCGGGCCGCGCGCACACCATCAACAAACGCCCGCCCGGCGGATCTTCCGCCATGAGCGCCAGCAATTCCTGGGTGGACGGATCGGCCCAGTGGGCGTCGTCGAACGTGATTACCCCGCCGTCGGGCAGCAGGGCCGCGAGCAGGGCCGGTGCTTCGTCGAGTACCGCCTGCTTCCACGCGTGCGGCACATTGCCGTCGGCCTGCATGTCGAACAACGCGCGCAGGCGCCGATGAGCCAACATGGCGGGTTGAGGCAGTTGTGAGGCATCGGTGGCCGATTGCGTGCGCAGCCAGCGCGCGATCGGATGGAACGGGGTGCCGGCACCGTCCTGGGCACAGGCCAGTTCGATCGCGCGCAGGCCGCGCGTCTCGATGAAATGACGCACCAGTGCCGATTTGCCGATACCGGCTTCGCCGATCACGAGCGCCAACATGCCCTGCGCGGCGCTGGCATCGCGCATCGCGATGTGCAGGGCGGCGAGTTCGGCGAGCGGGGCGTCGCGGCCGAAGAGCATGGCCGCGCGGCGGCGTGAACGGCGCTCCGGCGTGGGATCGGGATTGACGCGAAACACGGGAATCTCGCGATTGGCGTGGCGCTCGCGCACACTGCCATGCGCCGTCGTGGCAATGACCACGCCGATGAGGCGCTGGGTGGCGTCGCAAATCAGCACTTCGCCGGGCAGTGCCATCTCGGCGAGCTGCGTGGCCGAGCGCGAGACACGTCCTGCGGTATCGGGGCTGTCGTCGGCCGCCGAACTGATGACGAGTCCGGTGTGAACGCCCACCCCGACGCCGACACGTGCGGTGCTGGCCTGCGCGCAGCGCATGGCGGCCTCGACGGCGTGACGTCCGGCGCCTTCGAGCGCGGTGGGGTATCCGAAATAGCCGAGCAGCCCGCCCGTCGGCGTGCGCACGGTATAGCCCCACGACTGACGCAGCATCGTCTCGCACTGCACGAGCGGGGGCCGCAACGTGCCCACGAGTTGATCGGGATCGTCGATGCCGTTGGGCGCCAGTTCGATGGCCACGACCGTCAATTGGCGACGCTCGGGGCCGGTGGCACGCTGTTCCATGCTGGCAGTCGGCGTCTGCAGCAACTGCGTGAGTGCTTCGCCCGGTGCCTCACCGAGTTCTTCGAGAAGGATCTCGCACAGGCGGCCGTACTCGGCTTGCGCTTCGTCGCGGCGGCCGACGCGCAGCAACAGCGCGAGCAGGCACTGCCAGCCCGATTCGTCGAACGGGGCCAGCGCGACGAGCTGGCGTGCATGGGCGAGTGCCTGATCGAGGTCGCCCAGTCGCGCGTACCCGTCGGCGAGCAACCGTTCGCCAAAGACACGTCGGCGCTGATATTCATCGCGTTGCAGCTCGATCCACTGTTCGAGATCGGGCGTGTCGCGTACCGATAGCCCGTGCAGGAATGGCCCTTGGTAGAGCGCGACCGCATCGGCCAGATGTTGGAGATGGGCGGCCAGATCCAGGCCGGTTACGGCGTCGAGCGCACGGTTCGCCTGCTCGATCACGCTCGAGAACACGTGCGCATCGATCCAGAGACCGGTTTCGGGACGCAGACGCACGACTTGACGGTCCGATTCGAAGAGTTCGTCGCCGAGGGTGTCGCGCAGATGGAAGAGCATGCGCTTGAGCTTGTCACGACCGCCCTGGCCGTCTTCATCGGGCCAGAACAGATCGGCGAGCGCGCCGCGCGTGTGAAAGCCCGGCTGAAGGGCAAGATAGGCGAGCAGGCCGCGCGCTTTCGTGTATTTCACGGCGCAGGCCTGTTTGCCTTGTTCGACACGCATCGGTCCGAGCAGGTAGAGCGATCTGGTGACTTGCATTGTCCCTGGACGGCAAATAGGCTGCACCGGCCCCACCCCATGGGCGTTGCGCCGGTGTAGCGAATTTCATGATGTCGTCGAACCAAGCCAACATATCCGGAAGGCAGCACCTGCTGCCATCGGGGCCGGACGAGACGCCGAGGCCGTTCCGGGGGAGGCTCCGGCCGAATGCCTTTTGTATTGCAGACCCAAGTATAAACACGTGTATGAATTCCGTCGGAAATACCTGAGAAATTCGCACGATATTGTGGGTGTCACGCCAGATCGAAGCCTTCCTGCCGCGGTTGCCGTTTTAGTGGGCACCGCGTCGCGTGTTGCCATTTTCGTCGCGTCGTCCGTCACCGCATCGCAGCGTCCGGCGCCGCAAATCACCTGCACAACCGATCCGCTGGCACGGCGAGACGTCGTGCCATCGTCGAGCTATCGTTGCGTCGTTGCGTCATTGGTCCTAGGGAAAACCCTCGGTTGTGGGTGTCGAACGGGACCGGTCGGGACCGGCCTCGGGCAGAGATCGACACAGCAATCGCCGTGCTTTCATTACCTTACGAATCGCGCGCACCGTATTGGTGCCGGTATGGCGCAACGCGTTGCGCGATCGTTCGGAACCTCACCGCATTGCCATCGCGTAAATTTGTTGTAATGCAAATCATTCCTATTTATATTCGCACTCGATGTCGAGGATGACGACCGGGATTGCGAAGGTTGCGTTCGTCTGGGCGCGTTATCCGTCGGCACGATTCTCCCGTATTCCGACCACGACGCACTCCAAAACCGATCATGATGCAACGCACGCCGCTGGCTTTGTCGATGATGGCGCTCTTCGCCACACCTTTCGCCATGACTTATGCCTCACCGGTCATGGCACAGAGCGCCGTTCCGGCAACGCTCGACGGCACTGCGCAGAGCGCTGCCCCCGCCAACGCGCCCTCCGCTGCGCTGCCGCAGACCGAGGTGTCCGGCACGTCGATTCGTGACGAATATCAGCGCGACGTCTCGACCGTAGGCGGCAAGGTGCCTACGGCGATTCGCGACATTGCGCAATCGGTCACCGTGATCGACAAGGCGGTCATGCAGGCGCAGGGGGCGACGTCGTTTGCCGATGCGCTGCGCAATTCGCCGGCCATCACCCTGGGCGGCGCCGAGGGCGGGCAGATCGGCAACAACATCAACTTGCGCGGCTTCGCGGCGCGCACCGATATCTATCTCGATGGGTTTCGCGATCGCGGCCAATACTATCGCGACACGTTCTACCTGGATTCCATCGAGGTGCTCGAAGGGCCGTCGTCGATGCTGTTCGGACGAGGCTCGACCGGCGGCATCATCAATCAGGTGAGCAAGCAGGCGAATCTCAAGCCGCTCAACGAAGTCTCCGGCACCCTGGGCACGAACGACCGGTATCGCGGCTCGTTCGATTTCAATCATCCGCTCTCGGATACCGCTGCGTTTCGGATCAACGGCTTTGCGCAGGACATCCACACGACGCGCGACGTCATCAACAATCAGGACTGGGGCGTCGCGCCCACGCTCAAGCTGGGCATCGGCACGCCCACGCAGATCACGCTCTCGGCACTCGTCGAGCACAACCGTGATTTGGCGGATTACGGCACGGTGGGCTACAACGGCAGTCCGTTGCCGATCTCGAAGCACCAGTTCTACGGCCTGACCAGCGACCGCACGGTACAGGACGTCATGAGCCTCTCGGCGAAGATCGAACACCGGGTCGACGCCAGTCTCAAGATTACAAACCAGACGCAGTACAGCCGCTACGTCATCGACGCCGTTCAAACCTCGCCGCATGCCGTGGGCATCGCCAACGGCAGCGGTGGCTTCACGTCGCTGCCCGTCGGTCCGACGGCGGGTATTCCGTCGTATTCGCTCGATCAGCTCTGGGTGCAGTTGCAGAGCCACGACCGGAAGATCACCGATACGTCGCTCTACAACCAGACCGACATCGTGAAGACGTTCGCGACCGGGCCGCTCAAGCACACCCTGATCGCCGGCGCGGAGATCGGCCGCGATACCTACGAGAACCAGGCGTACTCGCGTACCGGCGCCGGGCAGTCGACGGGCTTCCTCGGCTGGATTCCGGCCAACAGCACGGCGTATTACGCGAATCTGCCGAACGTGACGACGACCACCGGCAATCTGGCCCAGGGCACGGCCGAGACGGTCGCGTTCTATGCGAACGACACCATCGAGCTGAGCCGGCACTGGAAAGTCGTCGGCGGGCTGCGCTGGGATCGCTACAAGGCGCAGCTATCGAACACCATAAGCAAGCCGGGCTACGCGACGCAGACGGTCAACTACACGAGCGTGCGCACGGGCGTGATTTATCAGCCAAGCGATGCGCAGTCGTATTACTTCTCGTACGGCACGTCGTTCAACCCGTCGCTCGAAACGCTCACCGTCACCAACAACACGCAAGCCCTGCCGCCCGCGACGAACGAATCGTTCGAGGTCGGCAGCAAGTGGAATCTGTTCGACGACACTCTGTCGCTCAACACCGCGCTCTTCCAGGTCACGCAGAACAACGCGCGCACGCAGACCGGCACGTCGGGCGAATATACGAACGCGGGCAAGGTCCGCATTCGCGGCGCGCAAGTGAGCGCCACCGGCCACATCACGTCGAACTGGCAGGTGATGGGCGGCTACATGTTCCTGAACTCGCAAGTCTTGCAGGCGAACGACGGCACGCAGGGCCATGTGCTGGCCAACACGCCACGTCACTCGCTGACGCTCTGGTCGACATACACGCTCGGCCACTGGGAGGTGGGCGGCGGCATGAACTACATGTCGATGCGCTACGCGGCGAACACGAACCTGATTCGCGTGGGCGGCTACACCCGCTGGGACGCCACCATCGCCTACCATCAGCCGAAATACGACATTCGCCTGAACCTGCTCAACGTGTTCAACAAAACCTACTTCGACGCACTGATTCCGTCCGACGGCGGACGGGCGGCACCCGGTATCGGGCGCACGGCCCTGCTCACGGGCACTTACCGGTTCTGACAGGATGTCGATGGCGCCGGACCGGGGGCGATCGGCGGTGCGCCGTTGGCCGTTACACCGTTGCCCCGTCCTGCCGTCCGGTCTGGCGCAGAATCACGCACAATACAGGGCGCGCGCTGGCGGAGTCGCCGCGTTTGCGCCCGGTTCTTTCTCGAGGGACGCCCGCCGATGTTGCTCCGCATACCGAATGTGCTCAGCGCCGACCAGGTGCGCCGGGTTCGCACAACGCTCGACAACGCGGGCGACGCCTGGGTCGACGGACTGGCCACGGCGGGCTATCAGGGGGCGCCCGTCAAACAGAATCAGCAGATCGACGAGCGCTCGGCCGTCGCGCGCGAACTGGGCGACGCGATTCTCGGCGTGCTCGAGCGCAATCCGCTGTTCATCAGCGCTGCGTTGCCAAACAAGGTCTACGCGCCGATGTTCAACCGCTACGGCGAAGGCATGCACTTCGGCAATCATGTGGACGGCGCGATTCGTCTGCAACCGGGCAGCGGAATGCGCATTCGCACCGATCTCTCCGCCACGCTCTTTCTGACGTCGCCGCAAGACTACGACGGTGGCGAACTCGTGATCGAGGACCAATACGGGGCGCATCAGGTGAAGCTTGCGGCGGGTGATCTGGTGCTATATCCGGCGACCAGCCTGCATCGCGTGAACCCGATCACGCGCGGCGCACGGGTCGGGTGCTTCTTCTGGGTGCAGAGCCTTGTGAGAGACGACATGCAGCGCTCGCTGCTCTTCGACATGGATACCGCGATCCAGCATCTCAATTCGACGGACGCAGACGAGGTGGCGCGGCGCACGCTCGTTGGCTGCTATCACAACCTGCTGCGACGCTGGAGCGAGACCTGAGCGCTGGCGCAGTGTGCGCTGCGCCGCCGGGCGCCATTCGCGCGTGCTTCACGACAAAAAAACGCCCGTTCCCTGAATCGGTCCAGGGGACGGGCGTTGCGTGACACACCGGGCAAGCGCGCCCGGGAACACGTGTCTCGCGCTTGCGATACTTACTGCGCCTGACCGGCCGGCGGTTGCGCCGGCGGCGCGCCCTTGTGCATGCGGCCGCGATGCTGCATGGCCTTGTCGTGCCAGGCCTTCATCTTGGTCCAGCGTGCCTTGATGGCGCTGCTCACGAGTGTCTTCTGGTCGTTGTTCAGGCCGTTGTACACGTTCAACCAGGCGTCTTCCGTCTGGTTGCGAAGCTGGCGGTTCTCGTCGAAGACCTTCTCCCGGGCGGCGCGCATGCCGGCCAGATCGAGCACAGGCTGATCCTTCGCCTGCGCGAACATCTGGCGGAATTGCTCGCCGTTCTTGCGCATCGCGTCGCGATTCTGCTGCGACGTGCTCACCGCCTGCTGCCAGGCTTGCTCTTGCTGCGCGTTGAGTTTCAATTGATCGTGCAGCTTGCGAATGTCACCCAGCCCCCAGGGGCCGTGTTCTCCGCGCATGTGGCGCATGGCGGCGTGCGGACCCGTGGCCGGCGCGTTGGCGTCGGCGGCATGGGCGATGCCGAACATCGATGTGGCGACGAGGACGGCCGACGCGGCGGCGATCTTCAGTTTGCGCATGGTGTTGACTCCTGTGGATACTGCCGGAACTGCCGGAATTGGCGGAATTGGCAGCTTCAGAGTAGGTCATCCACCGCCTGAACACGTTGCAAAGTGCAACCGCTGTATTACCTGGCGTTACCAGCGCCCGCGCCTGCAATAGTCCGAAACGACTCGGCCCGCCTTTGCCGACGTGCGACAGGGCGGGCCGTCAGGCCAATCGGTGCGACCGTGCGTGCGACGTTCGGTAACCGATAGGTCTCGTCTTTCGATCAGTCCCAGGCGCCGCGCCCGCCTGAGACGCTGTAACGGCCGGCCCCGAAGAGCATCACGCAAAGGCCCGTGAACAGATAGAAGCCTTGCAGCTCCAGCGCCCAGCCGCCGGTCTTTGCGAGGTCGCCGAGTTGGCCGAGGTGGACCAGCGAGAAGGCGATGAGCATGTTGGCGACCACGAGCAGGCCACCCAGGCGGGTGAGGACGCCGAGAATCAACAGGATCGGAGCAAGCACTTCGCCCAGATAGGCGCCGTAGGCGATAAAGCTCGGCAGGCCGTGCGCCGTGATCATGCCCTCGATAAAGCCGACGCCGTTGATGACTTTGTTCACGCCGTGAAACAACAGCAGGATACCGAGGGTGAGGCGCAAGATCAGTTTGCCGAGATCGTCTCTGGTGCTCTGCATGGTGAAGGCTCCTTCTTGACTCGCGTGTTCGCGTAAGGGGGCTGACAGGTCATGGCAGGCACGCGCCACGACAGGGCATACCGGCCAAATGGGCACCACTGTATCAAATCGTTACGACGCTGTCTGCGGATGTCTGAGCGATTTCATGGGCATCGCCCGAATCGGACCCGGCGCGCCGATTACAAGTGGTTACTTTTCGGACTGCATGGTTACACGCGGCATGTCGGCGCGGCGCTCCCCGGCGCCGTTAATCCGCATGAGGACACCGCCAGCCGATGGCAGTGCCGCCTTCTTCCTGAATACACACCGCCCCGGATCGTGTTCAGGTTTTCTTAGTGCACACCCAACGCCAATAAGGATTCCATCATGAACGTCCGTAAATCTCTGCTGCTCAGCGCCCTGGGCGTCGCCCTCGGCGGCATGTTCGCCGCGCAGGCCTTTGCGCAGAGCGCCCCGAGCGAGACGGTTCGCGACATCAATCAGCAGCAACGCATCGAAAACGGGTTGAAGCGCGGTCAACTGACGACACAGGAAGCCTCGCGTCTGGAGAAGGGCGAGGCGACGATCGACCGGATGCAGGCCCATGCCGATCGCACCCGTGACACGGCCGCCCAAAGGGCCCGCATCGCCCGTGCCCAGAACGAGGAAAGCGCGAACATCGAGCGGCTCAAGCACAACGGCCGGGTGGCAAATCCCGCGTCGGTGTCGTCCGAGCGCATGCAGGCTGACGTGCAACGCAACGTCGCGCAAGAGAAGCACATCGCTCAAGGACAAGCCGCCGGTACGTTGAACACCCGCCAGGTCGGCAGTCTCGAGCAGGGCCAAGCGCACGTCGACGCCGCCGAAGCGCACGCTGGCAAGCACGGCCACGTGAGCGCCGGCGAGCAGGCCGGTATCGAGCATCGCGAAAATCGTCAGCGCCAACGCATTCGCGAGGACAAGACTCAGGGATGAGCGGCCGGCGGTTGCCGTTCGCGCAAGTGACGCCGGCGCATGACCCAGACGCCACCCTTGACGGGGTGGCGTCGTTGTTTTGGGGCTATCATCGGCGTCACAACGAACTTCGGAGGATTGTCAGGATGGAGCTGGAGCAAGCGCAGAAAATGCTCGAGGCACTCGTCTCGCCGTGGGTCCGGCAATTGAATCTGCAGATCGAGGCGACCGGGCCGGAGCAAAGCGAATTGCGATTGCCGTTCGACGCCGCGTTCAAGCACGGTGGTGGCGTGATCTGCGGGCAGGTATTCATGGCCGTCGCCGACACGGCGATGGTGGTGGCCCTCTCGGCCGCGCTCGGCGGCTTCCAGCCGATGACGACCGTCACGCTCAATACGCAGTTCATGCGTCCGGTGACCGACGGCGATTTGCGTGTGATCGCCCGGATTCTGCGTCGCGGCAAGAACCTGGTGTTCGGCGAGATCGAGATTCTCGACGCGTCGGGCAAGATGGCCGTGCACGCGACGACGACGTACGCGCTGCTTTGAGAACACCGCCGCGACGCGTTCAGCGTCGCGAGCACGATATCGCCGAGGGGGCCAAGTGTTCGATCAGATCGTATTCGCCGGGGGCGGTAACCGATGCTGGTGGCAAGCGGGATTCTGGGAGCGCGTGTCGCGCGACGTCCCGCTGCGCCCGCGTGTCATTGCCGGGATATCGGCCGGTGCAGCCACGGCGTGCATGTTGCAGATGCGCGCGTCGGACTGGGTGATGGATTACTACCGTCAGGCGCTCGCGAACAATCGCAAGAACGCCTACTGGGGGAACCTGCTGCGCCGCGAGCGGGTGTTTCCGCATTACCGCATCTACCGGCAGGCGCTGCTCGATATCTATGACGGCCAGTTGGACAAGCTCGCCGACGGGCCGGAGATCCGCGTCGGCGTGTCGCACATTCCGCGCTGGCTCGGACCGCGCACCGCGACGGCGGCCGGACTGGTGGCCTACAACATCGACAAGCACGTGCGTCGCACGCTGCATCCGACGCTTGCCCGGCAGCTCGGCTTCACGCCCGAATTCGTACGTGCGCAGGATTGCCGGACGACGGCGGATCTGGCCGATCTGATGTTGCAATCGTCATGCACGCCGCCGTTCACGCCGATTCTGCGGCGCGGCGGACGCGCCGTGCTCGACGGCGGCATGGTCGACAACGTACCCGTCGACGCGCTCGACCCCACGCCGGGCCAAGTGCTGGTGCTGGTGACACGGCGTTATCCACGTCCGCAAATCTTCACCCAGCATCACGGCGCACAGGACCGCCTGTACGTGCAGCCGTCCGTGCCCGTGCCGATTTCGAGTTGGGATTACACGCGCCCCGACATGATGGCGCCCGCATTCGCGCTGGGCTGCCAGGACGGCGAGACCTTCCTGAGACATCTGGATACGATCAGGTAGCTACGATGAATGACACGTCACCCTGCCGCCATGGCGGCAGGGCGGCAGATGCTAGCGTCCGAAGCCGAGCAACGCGGCCGGGTTCGCGACGTGCGTGCGATCGCCGTTCAGGAAGTCGACGATGTTCTGGAAGGCCACGCGGAAATACAGCTCGTAGCTTTCGCGCTCGACGTAGCCAATGTGCGGCGTGCACACGCAATTCTCGAGTCTGAGCAGGGGGTTGCCCTGCAGAATCGGCTCACTCTCGAAAACGTCGATGGCCGCCATCCCCGGGCGGGCGCGGTTGAGTGCCGTGATCAGTGCGTTCTCCTCCACCAATTCGGCGCGACTCGTATTCACGAACAGCGCGGTCGGCTTCATCTGCAGCAGATCCTCGAGTTTGACGAGATGACGGGTCTCGTCGTTCAGACGCAGGTGCAACGACAGCACGTCGCTTTGCGTGAACAGTTCTTCCTTGCTGTTCGCCACACGCAGTCCATCGGCGGCGGCGGCTTCACGCGAACCCTCGCGGCCCCACACCATCACTTCCATGCCGAACGCGCGGCCGTAACCCGCGATGAGGCGGCCGATCTTGCCGTAGCCCCAGAGGCCGAGCGTCTGGCCGCGCAGCACCTGCCCCAGACCGAAGTTTGGCGGCATGCTCGACGATTTCAGGCCCGATTGTTGCCACGCGCCGTGTTTGAGACTGGAGACGTATTGAGGAATCCGGCGCTGGGCAGCCATGATCAGTGCCCAAGTGAGTTCGGCCGGCGCGGTGGGCGAGCCGATGCCTTCGAGTACCGCGACGCCGCGAGCGGTACACGCATCGATGTCGATGTGATGGCCCGCCCGTCCGGTCTGGCTGATGATGCGCAAACGCGGCAGCTTGTCGATGAGCTGCGCGGTGATGGCGGTGCGCTCGCGAATCAGCACGAGCACTTCCGCCTCGCCGACGCGGGCGGCCAGTTGCCCGACGCCTTTGACCGTGTTGTTGAAGACCTTGACGTCGTGACCGGCTAGCAGGGAGAAGCAGTCGAGCTTGCGAACGGCGTCCTGGTAGTCGTCGAGAATGGCAATTTTCATGGCAAAACGTAATCGGATCGGCGCGGGACGCGGACATCCTGCGCGGACGGAACAATGGTCGGGGGCCGCCGCGACGGCGGGCGTACTGGTCGTTGACACGGACGGCGATTGTCGGGACCCAGCCCTCGCCGGCCTTGTTGCGACGCAGCACCGGCGCGATTTGCGCGGTGGTATGCTGACGCCTCGTTTTGCATAGTATGGCAGGTGTCCTGGCAACCATGGCGAAACCGCCTCAACACGATGGCAAAAAATCGAACCCACCCCGCAAAAGCAAGTCGGACCCGGTGAGCGAGACGCTTGTAGCGCACGTATCGGTGCGCGTGTTGCCCTCTGCCTTCCTTCGTGTGTCGCGATGTGCGTCGCGAGACGTACGATACGCGCC
This sequence comes from Pandoraea sp., assembly GCF_041919235.1. Lineage (NCBI taxonomy): Bacteria > Pseudomonadati > Pseudomonadota > Betaproteobacteria > Burkholderiales > Burkholderiaceae > Pandoraea > Pandoraea sp. The sequence continues at coordinate 148,369 of NZ_JAYRUC010000004.1, read as the reverse complement.
CCACTTCACGCGGCCTGGGCCGGCGAGCGCGCCGATTGACTGCGCACGCGGCAATCGCCGGGGCAATCGTGCCCGTCCGGTATCCCCAACCGTAAGGGCCGCCCTGCGATCGACGGCGTCCGCGCGACGCACCTTAGGCATCAGCGTTGGTCGCACGCCCGGTGCTCGCCCCCATTTCTCGACTCTGCATGGAGACAACCCCCATGACGCAAGCCAGTGTGAGCGCGTCCGCGCTCAACGCCTCCTCCTCGTCCAACGTCGCTACACGTGATCTGCCTGTCTGGGTGCGTCACCGCAAACTGATCGACTGGGTGTCGCACATCGCTGCGATCACGCAACCCCAGCGGGTTGTCTGGTGCGACGGCTCGCAGGAGGAGTACGACCGTTTGTGCGAACAGATGGTGGCCGCCGGCACGATGAAGCGGCTCAACCCGGCCAAGCGCCCCAACTCGTTTCTCGCGCTGTCGGACCCCTCGGACGTCGCCCGCGTGGAAGATCGCACATTCATTTGCAGCGAAAGGCGCGAAGATGCCGGTCCGACCAATCACTGGGTCGATCCGCATGAAATGCGCACGACGCTCGACGGCCTGTTCGAGGGCTGCATGCGGGGGCGCACGATGTACGTCGTGCCGTTCTCGATGGGGCCGCTGGGGTCGCCGATCGCCCACATCGGCGTGGAATTGTCCGACACGCCCTACGTGGCCGTGAACATGCGCATCATGACGCGCATGGGCCGCGCCGTGTACGACGTGCTCGGCACCGACGGCGAGTTCGTGCCGTGCGTGCACTCGGTGGGCAAACCGCTGGCCGCCGGCGAGCAGGACGTGGCTTGGCCGTGCAACAGCACGAAGTACATCGTTCACTTCCCGGAGACCCGCGAGATCTGGAGCTATGGCTCGGGCTACGGCGGCAACGCGCTGCTGGGCAAGAAGTGCTTCGCGCTTCGCATCGCCTCGAAGATGGGCCGCGACGAAGGCTGGCTGGCCGAGCACATGCTGATTCTGGGCGTGACCTCGCCCGAGGGCAGGAAATATCACGTGGCGGCGGCGTTCCCGTCGGCCTGCGGCAAGACCAACTTCGCCATGCTGATCGCGCCGAAGGGTTTTGAAGGCTGGAAGGTCGAGACCATCGGCGACGACATTGCATGGATCAAGCCGGGCAAGGACGGCCGACTGTATGCAATCAACCCGGAAGCCGGTTTCTTCGGCGTGGCGCCGGGCACCAGCGAGAAGACCAATCCGAATGCGCTGGCGACCCTTGGCGAGAATGTCATTTTCACCAACGTGGCACTGACGGACGACGGAGACGTGTGGTGGGAGGGGCTGACCGACACGCCGCCCGCGCATCTGATCGACTGGCAGGGCAAGGACTGGACGCCGGCCAGTGCTAAGGAGACGGGGCGGAAGGCCGCGCATCCGAACTCGCGTTTCACGGCGCCGGCTTCGCAATGTCCGTCGATCGACGCCGATTGGGAGAACCCGGCCGGTGTGGCGATCGATGCGTTCATCTTCGGTGGCCGCCGCTCGACGACCGTGCCGCTGGTGACGGAGGCGCGCGACTGGACCGAGGGCGTGTACATGGCCGCGACGATGGGCTCGGAGACGACCGCGGCCGCGGCGGGCCAGCAGGGCGTGGTGCGCCGCGATCCGTTCGCCATGCTGCCGTTCTGTGGCTACAACATGAGCGACTACTTCCAGCACTGGCTCGACACCGGCGCGCATCTCGACAAGACCGGCGCAACGTTGCCGAAGATCTACTGCGTGAACTGGTTCCGCAAGGGCGCCGACGGCAAATTCGTATGGCCGGGCTTCGGCGAGAACATGCGCGTGCTGGCGTGGATGCTCGGCCGTATCGATGGCACGGCACAGGGTGTGGAGAACGCGTTCGGCATCACGCCGCGTTACGAGGATCTGAACTGGAACGGACTCTCGTTCACGCAAGCCCAGTTCGAGGACGTGACGTCGATGGACCCGGCGGCATGGCACGAGGAGCTCAAGCTGCACACCGAGCTGTTCGACACGCTCAAGCATCGCCTGCCGCAGGCGTTGCTCGATACGAAGGCTGACATCGAGCGTCGGCTGAAGTCGTGATTTGTCCGATGTTGGCACGACGGCGCGCCGAACGTCGTTGATGACCGGCACGGCCGGTCACGCCATTGCGTTGCGTACCACGATCCCGCCGAGGGCGACTTCGGCGGGATTTTTCGTTGGCTTGTGATACTTCCGAAAGGCTTGACGGTGGGGGATTCGACCGGTTTTCGAAAGGGGTGCGGTGATAGCATTTCTCCTGTTGTTCGTTTCGGACAACGACTTTTCGTTATTGGAACAGGAGAGGGCGCTTATGCACATGATGTTGATCGAAGGTATCGATGAACCGCTCATGCGATCGATCCGATCGCGCGCAGCGATGTACGGGAGAACGCCGGAGGAGGAGGTGCTGACGATTCTGGACAACGTGGCGCGCGTACCGGGGTTTCGAACGTTCGGAGAAGCACTGCTGGCCATGCCGAACGTCGGACTGGACAGCGACTTCGAGCGCATCAACTAAACCGGCGATATTCTGATGTACTTGCTCGATACAAATGTCATTAGCGAATGTCGGAAATGTGGCGGCGGCGATGTGGGGGTTCAGCGCTTCATTCGTCTAACCGACCGCAACAAGTCGCCGCGCTTTCTCTCCGTCGTCACGTTGGGAGAGTTGCAACGTGGTGTTGGCGTGCTTCGACATAGGAATGATGCGCGACAGGCTGCGCTCATCCAGACGTGGCTCGAAAAGTTGAAGTGCGATTACGCCCGAGAAATCCTACCGGTGGACCAGACGATCTGTAATGTTTGGGCGCGCTTGCGCGTACCCAATTCAGAGCACGCCATCGACAAACTGATCGCCGCCACGGCGCTGGTGCATCGACTTGTGGTCGTCACGCGTAACGTCAGGGACTTTTCCAATACGGGCGTGGAGGTATACAACCCGTTTCTGCATTGATTCCGTGCACATGAGTTGCGACACGGTCGACTTACAGACGATTCTCCACCGCGAACTTGATCAGCTCGGCCTGCCCTTCGATGCCGAGCTTGCGCTTGATGTTGAGCCGGTGCGTCTCCACGGTGCGGACCGACAGATCCATTTCTGTGGCGATTTGCTTGTTCGCCAGGCCATGGGCAATGCGCGAGAGGATTTCGCGCTCACGAGGCGTGAGCGAATCGATGGGCGTGTGCGCAGTCGACGCCTGCACCACGCGCGCGGCAATGGCGGCGCTGTAATAGGCTTCGCCGCGTGCCACGCGCTCGATGGCGGTCACGATCTCATGGGCGGGCGCGTCCTTGAGCACGTAACCGCGTGCCCCGGCGCGGACTGCTTGACGCACATATTCGGCGTTGTCATGCATCGAGAGTATCAGCACCGCGATGTGCGGAAACTGCTCGCGAAACTGCGCCGTCAGTTCGATGCCATTCGTGCCGCGCATGCTGATGTCCATCAGCGCGAGATCCGGCGACGATGTCTTCGCCCGCGCGAGCGCTTCCTGAGCATTGCCCGCCTCTCCAACGACCTGGAGGTTGGGCGCGGCGTCGAATCGCGCGCGCAGTCCGTCGCGCACAAGCGGGTGATCGTCGATCAACAGCAGTCGGATAGGGTGAGCTTGCGTCATTTGCGTGATGTCGCACGAAGCGCCGATTTCGCGGCGGCGGGCGCGAGGGGCACCCACGCGCTGATGGTGGTAAGGCCGGGCCACGACTGAATGCTCAGTGAGCCGCCAACGGCGTCGAGCCGCTCTCGCATATTGCGCAAACCAATGCCGTGGTTGGGATCGTGATGCACGTCGGTCACATCGAATCCGCGTCCATCGTCGGCAATCGACAATTGAATGCCGTCGGGCTGGAAGCGCAGCAGGATCGACACGCGCGTCGCCTGCGCGTGCCGCTCGATGTTGGTCAGCGCCTCTTGCGCGATGCGGTAGAGCATCGTGTTGAGGTTGTCGTCGAGCACAGGCGCCTCGCCATCGACAGTCATCTCCACCGGCAGATTCGCATGCGAGCCGAATTCTCGCGCGAGCTGATCGATGGCGGCGGCCAGCCCGAGATCGTCGAGCATGGCCGGGCGCAAGGCTTGCGAAATGCGCCGCACTTCACCGAGCGTGCCGTTCAAGCGCTCGATCGCCACGCCCAGCGTGCTGCTGGCGGCTGCAGGTGCGCCTGGCAGACGCATCGACGCGGACTCGAGCAGCAACTTGACCGAGACGAGTAGCTGGCTGATGCCATCGTGCAACTCGCGCGAAATGCGGGAGCGCTCGAGTTCCTGCGATTCGACGACCTGACGCGCTAACTGGCGCAGTTTCGCGTCGGCGGTCTTGAGTTCGGTGATGTTCACGACAAGCCCGCAAAGGCCCACGATGACCAGACACGAGGACGCGATGAGCGTGATCCAGATCAGCGTGCGGCCAATGTTCGCCTGCGCGCGTTCGTCCGATTGGCGGAGCGTAGCCTGCACGTCGTCGAGATAAATTCCCGTACCGATCATCCAGTTCCAACGCGGCAGGGCGACGACGTAGCCGAGCTTCGGCGCCATCTGGTGGAGCGACGGCTTCTCCCACGGGTACTGCACATAGCCGCCGCCGCCGCGCGCTGCCGCGATCAGGCGCTGGATCGTGGGCGCACCCGACGCGTCCTTGAGCGACCAGAGGTTGTGGCCGACAATTTCGGGTTGACGTGGGTGCATCAGGCTGCGCCCTTCGAGATCGTAGACGAAGAAATATCCGTCCTGGCCGAACTCCATGCGGGCGAGGATGGCGAGCGCTTCCTCGCGAGCGGCGGGCGTGTCGGGGCCGTTATACAGCGGCTCGATGGCCTTGCGCGCAAGGCTCACGTAATGCAGCAGCTCGGCCCGCTTGTTGGCCAGCGACGCGGTTTGCACGGCTTCGTGCTGCGCGCGCGAAAGCTCGTTGCCTTGGTGGCGTACGGCCAGCGCGATGGCAACCATTGCCAACGCTGCCGGCAGCAGCGCCAGGACGAAAAATTTCTGTCGGAGATTCATGGCATTCGGAAACCCTTCAATGCCGCGTCTCGCCGGACTTCGCTACGTAGTAGCACGTAGAGGACCTGCGTAGTTCCGCGCTTGTGGCGCGACGGGCAAACGCCAATACTACACGCCGAATCGTGGCCGGGGCTGCCGAATGTCTCGCAAGCATCTCGGGCGCGTTGCGCAGGGTCGCATGTCCGCATGTCGACGCTTCGCGCAACGGTGCCGGCCCTCGTTGTGCGCAGACCCCCGAAAGAGGGGTGCGCGCGGCGCGCCACGGCTCAGGGTGCCGTCATCGCGACGACCCAAGAGGCGGGACAGTGTTGCAACGACACCGTCCCGGGTTGCTGCCCGAAGGAGGCAGTTCCGAGGAGAGACAATGAATCGTATCTGGCAACAACTGCCCTGGGCAGCGGTAGCCGTCGTCGGCGCGTGCGCGCTCGGCACGGTGGCACTATCGCGCGGCGAAACCGTCAGCGCACTCTGGATCGTGATCGCAGCCGTCTGCGTGTACCTGATCGCTTATCGCTTCTACAGCAAGTTCATCGCGACACGCGTCGCGCAACTCGACAGCACGCGCATGACGCCGGCCTGGCGCCATAACGACGGGTTGGACTACGTGCCGACCAATCGCTACGTGCTGTTCGGTCATCACTTCGCAGCAATTGCCGGCGCGGGTCCGCTCGTCGGCCCGGTGCTCGCCGCGCAGATGGGCTATCTGCCCGGCATGTTGTGGATTCTCGCCGGCGTGGTGTTCGCCGGCGCGGTGCAGGACTTCATGGTGCTGTTCATCTCCACGCGCCGTGACGGCCGCTCGCTGGGCGATCTCGTGAAGTCCGAACTCGGCATGATTCCGGGCGTGATCGCGCTGTTCGGCGCGTTCCTGATCATGATCATCATTCTCGCCGTGCTGGCGCTGATCGTGGTCAAGGCGCTCGCGGGCTCGCCGTGGGGCACCTTCACGGTCGGGCTGACGATTCCGATCGCGCTCTTCATGGGCATCTACACGCGCTACATCCGTCCGGGCCGCATCGGCGAAGTGTCGGTCATCGGCTTCGTGATGCTGATGGCCGCGATCTATTTCGGCCAGAGCGTGCATGACAGCGCCGCGCTTGCGCCGCTGTTCACGTTCGACGGCAAGGCACTGACGTGGATGCTGATCGGCTACGGCTTCATCGCATCGGTGTTGCCGGTGTGGCTGTTGCTTGCGCCGCGCGACTATCTGTCGACGTTCCTGAAGATCGGCACGATTCTGGCACTGGCGATCGGCATTCTGGTCGTGGCCCCCGAGTTGAAGATGCCGGCGCTCACGCAATTCGTCGACGGCAGCGGCCCGGTCTGGTCGGGCAAGTTGTTCCCGTTCCTCTTCATCACGATCGCGTGCGGCGCCGTGTCGGGCTTCCATGCGCTGATCTCGTCGGGCACCACGCCCAAGTTGCTCGATAACGAAGTCAATGCGCGCTTCATCGGTTACGGCGGCATGTTGATGGAATCGTTCGTGGCCATCATGGCGCTGGTCGCGGCATCGGTGATCGACCCGGGCGTGTACTTCGCGATGAATAGCCCGGCGGCCGTGATCGGTACGACGCCGGAAGCCGTGGCGCACGTCGTCTCGGGTTGGGGGTTCACCATCACGCCGGACGTGCTGATCTCGACCGCGCACGCGGTTGGCGAGAACTCGATCATCTCGCGTGCCGGTGGCGCCCCGACGCTCGCCGTCGGCATGGCCCACATCCTGCATCAGGTGGCGGGCGGCGAAGCGATGATGGCGTTCTGGTACCACTTCGCGATTCTGTTCGAGGCGCTGTTCATCCTGACGGCCGTCGACGCAGGCACGCGTGCCGGGCGCTTCATGCTGCAGGATCTGCTCGGCACGTTCGTGCCGTCGCTCAAACGCACGGACTCGTTGCCCGCCAACCTGACGGCCACGGCGTTGTGCGTGGCGGCGTGGGGCTACTTCCTCTATCAGGGGGTGGTCGATCCGCTGGGCGGCATCAATACGCTGTGGCCGTTGTTCGGCATCTCCAATCAGATGCTTGCCGCCATCGCGCTGATTCTCGCGACGTGTGTGCTCTTCAAGCTCAAGCGTGAGCGTTTCGCCTGGGTCACGATTCTGCCGACCTTGTGGCTGCTCGCCTGCACGCTGACGGCCGGTTGGCAGAAGATGTTCGATCCGGATCCGAAGGTCGGCTTCCTTGCGCACGCGGCGAAGTATCAAACGGCGCTCGCCGACGGCAAGCTGCTCGCACCGGCCAAGTCGGTGGTGCAAATGCAGCAGATCGTGTTCAACGATTACGTCGATGCGACGCTCGCCGGTGTGTTCATGTTCGTGGTGGTGGCCGTCGCGGCCTTCGGTCTGCGCACCATCCTCGTGGCCCGTCGGGCCAACAAGCCGACGGCCCGGGAAACACCGTTCGAGTCGATGCCTGCAGGCCGTCAGGTCTAACGCCGGGAGACGACGCCATGCTCGACGAAGTCGGTAAGGTCGGCCGATATCTGGGACAGGCCATGCGTTTGATGGTCGGCCTGCCCGATTACGACACGTATGTGGCGCACATGCAGGCGACCCACCCGGATCAGCCGGTGATGAGCTTCGAGGCGTTCTTCCGGGAGCGGCAGGAGGCTCGCTACGGCGGCAAGAGCGGCGGACGATGCTGCTGACGCGTCGACACGATCGATACCCTCGATTGTCTCGATAACGTCGATAACGTCGATAACGTCGACAACGAGCGCGCCCGGTGGGACCTCCACCGGGCGTTCCACTTTATGGCGAACGCGTCGCTGCGCTCACATCACTTTTGCGCACTGTGAATTCGCTTCGCTGCGGCGATAGCGGTCGAAGACCTGCGCGACCACGCGCACCAACAGACGCCCCGCAGGCAAGATTCGCAGCCCTTGGGTGTCGATGGCCACGAGCGCGTCGGCCGCGAGATCGGCCAACTCGCCCAGTTCGCTCGCGAAATACGAGGCGAAGTCGATACCGTACGCCTGCTCGATCGTGGCGAAGTCCAGCGACATGCGACACATCAGGCGCGAGATGACGTCACGCCGGAGGTGGTCGTCTTCATCGAGCCGCACGCCACGGGAGATCGCAAGTCCTCCAGCATCGATCGCGTCGTAATACGACTGGAGCGTCTTGGCGTTCTGCGCGTAGCTATCCCCCACACGGCCGATGGCCGACATGCCCACACCGATCAGGTCGCAATCGGCCCGCGTGCTGTATCCCTGGAAGTTGCGATGCAGGGTACCGGCGGCCTGCGCCCGCGCCAGCTCGTCGTCGGGGCGCGCGAAGTGATCCATGCCGATGTACACGTAGCCCGCGTCACTGAGCCGGGCGATGATCGTCTGCAGCAACGCGAGCTTTTGCGGGCCGTCCGGCAGGGCGTCGGGCAGGCAGCGCTGCATCTTGAATTGCTGCGGCAGATGGGCGTAGCTGAAAACCGACAGGCGCTCCGGCGCCATCTCGATCACGGCGTCGAGCGTGTTTGAGAACGACGCCGGTGTCTGATGCGGCAAGCCGTAGATCAGATCGAAGTTGACCGAGCGGAAGCCGCAGCTTCGTGCCGCATCGAGCGCGGCCTCGACCAATGCGCGTGGTTGTACGCGATGAATGGCTTCCTGGACGCGGGGATCGAAATCCTGCACCCCGATGGAGAGACGATTGAAGCCGAGCGCACGCAAGGCGCGAATCGACGCGGGACCCGCACTGCGCGGGTCGATTTCAATGGCGTACTCGGCACTGTCGTCGTGCGTCATCACGAAGTGGCGGCCGATGGCGTCGACGAGCGAGGCGATCTGTTCCAACGAGAGGAACGTCGGCGTGCCACCGCCCCAATGCATCTGCGCAAGCGAGCGACCCGCACCGAGCAGCGAGGCCTGTCGCGCGATCTCCACATGCAGACGCTCCACATAGGCGTTCGCGTGAGCACGATTGTTCGTCACGATCTTGGTGCACGCGCAGTAGAAGCACACCGTGTCGCAAAACGGAACGTGCACGTAGAGCGAGAGCGGTTTGCCGGTGCGCTTGGACTGCGCCGCAGCGCGCACGTAGTCGCCAGCGCCGAAGTCGTCGCGAAATTGCAGTGCCGTCGGGTACGACGTGTAGCGCGGCCCATTCACGTCATAGCGGCCGAGCAGTTCCGCGTCGAAGTGAAGCGGAACCCTTGGGGCGGCAACGGGAGCGGCAACGGTTCGCTCCGCCGAGCGTGACGCGCATCGCGAATGCCCGTGGCCTTCGTCCAACGCGCGCTTTGCGCAGCCGGGGCATGGCGAGCCGGTGGGCGATTCGCTTGAGGCCGGGGCGTTGGCGCACGGCGTCGGCAAAACGGAGAGGGGATTCATGGGCGGGCCGGTAACAATAGGTGACGTTCGACTGTAGCGTCGCCACGAACGCGCCGCTCTGACTTGCGTCAAACACCCCGCCCGGCGTGGGGGGCATGGGAGGGCATGGGGGGCATTGCGGGCGAAGGGCGTCATGGCGAACGATGTTGCGTGGCGACCGGCATTCGATACGTATCCGGACGCCAACGCGCGCATGGAACGGGGCGGTGATGCGCAATCGTCGCTGTCGCGCCGGGCAAATTTTGGCTGCCTACGGTAAGCTAGCACCTGTTCACATCCTTTGCGTGAACCAGCCCTACGCCTTATTGAAGTCCCCGCCGTGTCGAGAGTCCTGGCGGCACGCGCGCGGCGCGCCCCGGAACGGTCTGGGGCGGCGGTCCACCCGGTGCCCGCAGGTAGGCGCAGCGCCGGTGAATTGCCGGTCGGCCGCCGATGCTCGTCTTAATCTCCTGCCAGCACGACGCGGCACCTCAAGATTGGAAACAACATGGACCGTCTGCAATCGATGCGCGTTTTCGTCAAAGTGGCCGACAACGGGAGCTTTGCCCGTACGGCCGCCCAGATGGATCTGTCGGCCGCTGTGGTCACGCGGCACGTCGCGGAACTCGAATCGCATCTTGGCGTTCGTCTGCTCAACCGCACCACCCGCAGCCTGTCGCTGACCGGCGCCGGACAGGTGTATCTCGAACGCTGCCGGCAGATCATCGACGAAGTCGACGAGGCCGATGCGCTCATCTCAAGCGCGTCGCGCGATCCGAAAGGCACCTTGAAGGTCGTCGCGCCGGTCTCGTTCGGTTTGCGCAATCTCGCGCCGCTCGTCAAGAAGTACCAGGAGACGCATCCGAAGGTGGTGGTCGACCTCACGCTGACCGACCGCGCCATCGATCTGGTGGAAGAGGGCTACGACTGCGGCATTCTGCTCACGCGCATGATCAACAGTGAAAGCCTGATTTCGCGAGTGCTCGCCGAGACGCGCGTGATGCTGTGTGCATCGCCGGCCTACATCGCCGAGCATGGCGAGCCTGTCACACCGCAGGAGCTGGGCGAGCATGGCGTGCTGGGCCTGCCGAACGACTTCTGGAGCGACGACCGCGTGTTTTCGGGGCCGGACGGCGAAGTGCGTGTGCGCGTTCAGAACAAGTTCATCTGCAATAACACGGCGCTGCTGCGCCAGTCGGTGCTGCTGGGGCACGGCATCGCGTTTCTGCCGTCGTATCTCGTGGGTCACGACGTGCGCGACGGCGATCTTGTCGCGCTGCTGCGCAACTTCTCGCAGACGCCGGTCGATGTCTCGCTCGTCTATCCCAGCCGCAAGTATCTGTCGGCCAAGACACGTGGCTTCATCGATCTGACCGTGGAATATTTCCGCCAGAACGAAGGCATTTCGGCCGCCGAGCGCTGGGTGCCGCCCAAAATTCCGTCGCCGAGCGCGCCGACCCCCGGTATTGCGATGTGACGTAGCTCGCGGCACGATCTGGCGCAAAGGCAAAACGGCACAAGGCAAAACGGCCACTCCCGCAAGGAAGTGGCCGTTTTCTTTGCCCCGAGCGATCGGGGCAATGCCGTGCGGACGCCGCTCAGAACGGGGGATCGTCGTCGATGGCCGTGTTGTCCGTCGCGCCGGACTCGGCGTCCTTCGTGGCCGGTTTGGCCTTTGCCGCGGTCTTGCGGGCGGCCGTCTTCTTCGCCGGCGCCTTCGCCGCAGCACGCTTCACCGCCGTCTTGCGCGCCGGTGTCGCTTTGCCGTCGCCTTCGGCGTCGCCCGCCGTCGAGGCGGTCTTCTTCGGTGCTTTCGCCTCGAATTCGAAGCCGATCGTGCCGTCCTTCTGCTTGGCGAGGTACGCCTTGAACGTGCGGCCCGTGCGTGACGACTTGAAGCTCGTCAGCAGATCCGTCTTGCCCTCGGTGAGCAGCTTGTGAATCTGCTCGCGCGAGATTTCCTGCTGAAGAATCACCTTGCCCGACGTGAAGTCGCAGGTCTTCGGGCTGGCGACGGCGTTCTCGCAGACATAACGCATGCCGTGCTCGAACACGCGAGCGCCGCACTTCGGACACTTGCCGACCGGCTCCTGGCCCGTGAAGTCCGGCGCTTCGCCGTCTTCGTCGCCGTTGTCCTGACCGAAGTCGAACTCGAGCTTGTAGCCCATCTCGTCGTCGGGAGAGAGCTTGAGAATCGCCGAGAACGGACGGCCCATCTTGCTGCGGAACCCGGACAGCGGGCCGATCGTCTTTTCCTTGAGCAGCGTTTCGACTTCGGGGATCTCGAACTGGCGTCCGCCCGGGATCTTCGAGATCGAGAAGCTGCAGTTCGTGCAGGCGAAGCGGCGGTAGTTCTCTTTGACCACGCCGCCGCAATGCGGGCAAGGCGTGCTGAGCGTTGCGTAGTCGCCTGGGATCGTGTCCGAGTCGTACTCCTTCGCGCGCTTGACGATGGTCTGCGTCATTTGCGCGATCTCGTGCATGAACTCGTCACGCTTGAGGCCGCCGCGCTCGATCTGCGAGAGCTTCGCTTCCCACTCGCCCGTGAGTTCCGGCAGGGTGAGTTCGTCCACGCCGAGGCCGCGCAGAAGCGTCATCAACTGGAACGCCTTGGCCGTCGGATGCAACTCCCGGCCTTCGCGCACGAGATACTTTTCCGTGAGCAACCCTTCAATGATGGCCGCCCGCGTGGCCGGTGTTCCCAGCCCCTTGCCTGCCATCGCCTCGCGCAGCTCGCCGTCTTCGACCAGCTTGCCCGCGCCTTCCATGGCCGAGAGCAGCGTCGCTTCGCTGTAGCGCGCCGGGGGCTTGGTCTGCAGGCCGACCGCTTCGACCTTGTCCACGCCGACCTTCTCGTCCTTCGCGACCGGCACGAGGTTCGGCTGCTCTTCCTTCCCGTCCTTGCCGTCGCCCGCCGCTTCCTTGCCATAAATGGCGAGCCAGCCGGCGTTGACGAGCACCTTGCCTTCGGTCTTGAAGTGGTGCCCCACGACTTCGGTGATGCGGGTGGTCACCAGATACTCGGCCGCCGGGAAGAACACCGCCAGGAAGCGCTTGACCACGAGGTCGTACAGCTTCTGCTCCGGTTCGGAGAGGTTCTTCGGCGCCTGCAGCGTCGGGATGATGGCGAAGTGATCGCTGATCTTGCTGTTGTCGAAGATCCGCTTGTTCGGCTTGACCCAGTCCTTGTTCAGGACCTGATTGGCGAACTGATGGTAATTGTTGCTCTCTTTGAGCACGGCCATCGTTTCTTTGACGGTGGCCAGATAGTCTTCCGGCAGCGCGCGCGCGTCAGTACGCGGGTAGGTCAGCACCTTGTGCTTTTCGTACAACGCCTGCGCCAGACCCAGCGTGTTCTTCGCAGAAAAGCCGAAGCGGCCGTTGGCTTCGCGCTGCAGGCTCGTCAGATCGAACAGCAGCGGCGAGAGTTGCGTCGACGGCTTCGATTCTTCCGTGACCGTGCCGTGCTTGCCGCGCACCGCCGCCACAACCGACTCGGCCGCCGCAACGCTCCACAGACGTGAATCGCGCTGTTCCGGATCGAATTCGTTGCGCTTGAAGTTCGGGTCGTACCAGCGGCCCTCGTAAAAGCCCGCAGCCGCGACGAATTCGGCGCGCACTTCCCAATAATCGCGCGAGACGAACTTGCGAATCTTTTCTTCGCGCTCGACCACGATCGACAGCGTTGGCGTTTGTACACGGCCCACGGTCGTCAGGAAGAAGCCGCCGCCCTTGCTGTTGAAGGCGGTCATCGCGCGTGTGCCGTTGATGCCGACGAGCCAGTCGGCTTCGGCGCGGCTGCGCGCGGCGTCGGCCAGCGGCAGCATGTCGCCGTCGCTGCGCAAGCGGCTGAAGCCGTCGCGAATCGACTGCGGCGTCATCGATTGCAACCACAAACGCTTGACCGGCTGCTTCGCCTTCGCGTGCTGTGCGATCAGCCGGAAAATCAACTCCCCTTCGCGCCCCGCGTCACAAGCGTTGATCAGGACGTCCACGTCCTTGCGCTTGATCAGTCGGGTAAGCACCTTCAGACGCGACTCGCTCTTGGCGATCGGCTTGAGGTCGAAGTGCGGGGGAATCACGGGAAGGTTGGCGAAGCTCCACTTGCCGCGCTTGACTTCATAGTCTTCCGGCGCGCCGATTTCGACGAGGTGGCCAACCGCCGACGAGACGACGTATTCGTCGTTCTCGAAGTACTCGTCATGCTTGGTAAAGCCGCCCAACGCCCGCGCGATGTCATTCGCGACAGACGGTTTCTCGGCAATGATCAGAGCTTTTGACATGACGTTAGGTAGTGTTGAAGGGGGGTCGCCAAGCGACATTCGTTGGCTTTATAACATATAGCCAATCCGGCGTTGCCGTCGGATCGGGCACACGGCGTGCCTGAAAGCGGCACATCATAAGCGCGTCCCAAGCCGGCGGCAAGCGTGGGACGGGCAAGGGCGCGACATCGCTCGGCGGCGGACCTGAGGGTCTTGCCGTCCGGTTCCGGCAGGCGTTATCCAACAAGCAAGTGCTCGCGCAGCGCGGGGGCGGCAACGGTGGCGTCGCCCAGCACACGCGCGTCGAGCATGCGCTCGAGAATGCCGATGGCGGGCAGCACCGGCCCAAAAAAACGGGCCTGTCCGGTGGGCTGCCGGGCATCTTGAACCAGCAAGGTGGGAAAGTTCTCGATGTCGTGATCGTCGAGCCACTCGGCATGCGTCTCGATATCCACCCACACGAAACATAACATCGGATGGCGGGCTGCCAATTGTTCGAAAGTCTGCGCATATTCCCGGCAGGTGCCGCACCACGCCGCACACAAACAAGCCACGAGACGCGTGTTGTCATCGGCTAGCGCGGCGGCCAGCGCGGAACGGTCGGCGACGGGATCGAAAACGGGCATTGGGTCGGGGTGTCGAATTCTCGGTAGTGGGCGCCGCGCAGACGGTGCCGGTGAATTTCGGGCATCGGCCTTGGCAGGTGGTGCATTCGCTAGCCTACGCCCTGGGCCGTCGAACGGGCAAACCGGCCGCCAGGCAGTCGGGCAATCCGGCCATCGAGTTCGAGTACGCTCAGATGCGCAAGCACCGCCGTGATCGCCATGCCGGTGCGCCCGCAGAGGGTGTCGACGCTGACGGGATCATAACCCAGCGCCTCCAGGACTGCTGCCGTGTCCGGGGGGAGGGCGGTCGGCGTTACGCAGGCGGCATCGACCGGCGGCATGATACCCAAGGCTTCCAAGACGTCCGCTGGCGACGACGCGAGCGTCGCGCCGTCCCGGATGAGCGCGTGGCAGCCCCGGCTTTGGGGGGCATGGATCGAACCCGGCACGGCGAGCACGTCGCGGCCCAACTCGCCCGCCAGACGCGCGGTAATGAGCGAGCCCGAGTGCGTTGCGGCTTCGACCACCACGGTGCACCTCGCGAGCGCGGCGATCAACCGGTTGCGGCGCGGGAAGTGATCGGGCCGGGGCGGCGTACCGACGGGAAACGCGGACATCAACAGGCCGCGCTCGGCGATGCGCTCGGCCAAGGCCTGATGGCGTGTCGGGTAGACAAGATCGGCCCCGGTGCCCACGACCGCGCAGGTGCCGCCGACCGTCTCGAGCGCACCCTCATGCGCCGCGGCGTCGATCCCGGTCGCGAGCCCCGACACGACAGTGACACCCGCGTCGCCAAGCGCCCGGGCGAAATGCCGTGCGTTGTCGCGTCCCTGGGGCGTGGCGCGGCGGCTGCCGACGAGGGCCGCCGCAACCGCTCCCGCACGGTTCGGCAGACGAATGTCGCCGCGGCAATAGAGGATCGGTGGCGTGTCGCCGAGGGTCAGCAGTGCGCGCGGGTAGGCGGTTTGGGCCAATGTCACCACGGCGCACCCAGGACGGCCGGCCCAGTCGAGCGTGCGGGCAATCTGCGCCATCAGCACCGCAGACACTGGTGCCAGCAAACGACTCACGAGATCGCTGGGCAGCACGCCGGCAAGCTCGGCGCGTGACGCCCGAAAAATCGCTTCAGGCGGGCCGAATGCCGCCAGCAGACGCCGCACGGCAGCAGGCGGTAGGCCGGGCGCGTGACATAGGCGCAGCCAGGCGTTGATTTCCGCTGGGTCGGCACCGACCGGGTCGTTGTCCAGCGCCGGTTCGACGCGTGCGGCAACGTCGTCGGCGACAGCGCCGGCAGGGATGTCGGTCGGGGCGCCAGTCGGGGCGCCAGTCGGGGCGCTATTCGGGACGCCAGTCGGGACAGCAGGAGGGGCGCCGAGGCGGGCGTCTCGGGCGGGCAGGGTGTTGTCTGCCGCCAGCGCCGACAGGGGCGCTATGTTAAAATTTTTCATTATCCGGTAAGCATTGACCGGGGGGCCAAGGCAGGCATCGCCTGCGGCGCGAGCATCGCGACGCAGCCTCCATCGCAAGATTGTGCGTTCGCGGCCCCTTACCCGGCAATGCGGCGAATTCCCGTTTTCATCATGGCATTACTGACAATTCTTCAATATCCCGATCCGCGTCTGCACAAGGTGGCCAAGCCGGTCGCCGAGGTCGACGACCGAATCCGTCAACTCGTCAAGGACATGGCCGAGACCATGTACGACGCTCCCGGTATCGGCCTTGCCGCCACGCAGGTCGACGTGCACGAGAAGGTCATCGTGATGGATCTCTCGGAAACGCGTGACGAGTTGCGCGTGTTCATCAACCCCGAGATCGTCTGGCGCAGCGACGAACAAAAGATCTTTGAAGAGGGGTGCCTGTCGGTGCCCGGCATCTATGACGAGGTCGAGCGCGCCGACCGCGTGCGCGTGCGTGCCCTCAATGCGCAGGGCGAGAAGTTCGAACTGGACGCCGACGGCTTGCTCGCCGTTTGCATTCAGCACGAGATGGATCACCTCAAGGGGCGCGTGTTCGTCGAGTACCTCTCCCCGCTCAAGCGCAACCGCATCAAGCAAAAGATGAAAAAGCAGGTCGAACGCGCGTAAGTCCCGTCGGGCGACGCCCAGCGTGGGCGCGCCCGGCAAAGTCCTCTATACTTGCAGCGCTCGCGGGCCCATGATCCCGCCTTTCGCCGCTGCGACGGGGCGTCTCGAACGTCTGCCGTCGGGCCAACTCCCGACCGTTTGCCGAGATGTCCATCGCCATCGCTTCGCCGTCTTCCCGCACTCGCACGATTTATTGGCTGAGCGCGGCACTCCTGTTTGCATTCCTGCTGGCGGGCCTGTTCGACCGGGACCCCTGGAAAGCCGATGAGCCTTACTCCGTCGGCATGGTGCTCAACTTCTTTCGAGGCCACGACCTGACCGTGCCCTACGTGGCGGCCGACCCGTTTGTGGAGAAGCCGCCCGTCATGTACTGGACCGGCGCGTTCTTTGCGCGGTTGGCGTCCGGCGTGCTGCCGGTCTTCGAAGGCGCGCAACTGGCCGTACTCGCCTGGCTGGTGATCGCGGTGATCTGTGTGGGCAGTCTGGCGCAACGTCTCTATGGCCAGACGCGCGTAAATAACGATCACGCGCCGACCTTCCAATGGCTCGCACCCATGCTGATGGTGGGCAGTTTCGGGGCCGTTGAGAACATTCACAAACTCACGGCAGACATCCCTCAACTCGCGGGTGCCGCGCTTGCATTGGCGGCGCTGGCCCGCTTGGCCGACGCCGAGAATTCACCGCGCCTGTGGGGCCTGCTTCTCGGGACAGGCGCCGGTATCGCCTTTCTGAGCAAGGGCCTGCTCGTCCCCGGCGTGCTGGGGCTCACTGCATTGGCCGTACTCCTCGTGCCCGCCTATCGCACCCGTCGTTACGCTGTCGCGCTTGCCTGGGCGCTGTTCGGCTCGCTGCCCTGGCTGGTCATCTGGCCGGTGCTGTTCTGGCGAGCGTCGGAGCCGCTCTTCATCGAATGGTTCTGGGATAACAACTTCGGACGGTTTTTCGGCTTCGTTCATCTCGGTGGGGAACGCACGTCGTATTGGAGCGACGTCACGAGCCTGCTCGGGCTGACGTTTCCGGCCGGCTGGCTTGCACTCGGCGCGCTGATCGCGCAACTGCGAGAGGGCGGCGGAGTGCGGCGTTACGTGATCGAGCGTCCGGCGCTGGCCATGCTCTGGCTGTACGCCGGACTGTTCGTACTGACGTTGGTGGCCTCGTCGGCCATTCGCGATATTTATATGTTGCCGCTCTTCCCGGCGATCGCGGTGCTGGGCGCGGGCGTACGTCTGCCGGCGTGGCTCGAGAAGACGTGGTCGGGCGTGGCGCTCGTGCTCATGAGCGCGCTGGGGCTGTTCCTGTGGGTGCGCTGGGGCCTGCAACTGACCGGGAACGGACACATCGCCGCCGGGCCGATCGGCAAGTGGCTGCCCCTCGATTACGTGCTGCCGTTCTCGCCGGGACTTGTGCTCGGGGCCGTCGTTGTGGCCGCCCTGTGGGCGATGGCCATCGCACATCGCCGGCAGTTGGGGGCGCTTGTCTTCGGCTTCGCCGGGCTGACGTTCGTCTGGGGAACGCTCTCGACGCTGTTGCTGCCGTGGATCAACGAGGCGCGTAGTTACCGCACGCCATTCGCCGCATTGCACGCGTCGCTCGCGCAGGCTGCGCCGCCCGGCACACCGCTGGCGAACCGTTGCATCGGGTCGTACAACGTTGGCGAGTCGGAGCGCGCCATGCTCGACTATTTCATCGACGTGCGTCCGGTGCAGATTCCAGCGCTTGCGCAGGCGTCGCGTTGCGGCGTGCTGTTGATCCTCGACAAGGCGAATGCGCGCATTCCTGCGCCGCACGGCTGGCGCGAGATCTGGCAGGGCGGTCGCGCAGGCGACACCAATGAACGCTTTCGCGCCTTCGTTGCGCCCCCCGCCTCCGCTGCCGTCGTGGCTGACGGTACCGTCAAGTAAGTTATCGCGTTCAGCAGGAGAGAGTTCGACATGACGCTTCGCATCGTCTTCGCCGGTACCCCGGAATTCGCGCAAATCGCGCTTGCCGCCATCGATGCCGCCGGTTTTCCTGTTGAGTTGGTGCTCACTCAACCCGATCGTCCGGCAGGCCGGGGCATGAAGCTGCACGCGAGTCCGGTCAAGCGGTATGCGCAGGCGCGTGGCATGCCGGTTGCGCAGCCGCCGTCGCTGCGCCGTAACGGCAAATACCCAGAGGAAGCCGCAGCGGCCATCGAGCAGTTACGCGCGCTTGCACCCGATGTCATGGTCGTGGCCGCGTATGGTCTGATTCTGCCGCAGGAAGTGCTCGATCTGCCCCGTTACGGCTGCCTGAATATTCACGGCTCGCTGTTGCCGCGCTGGCGCGGCGCGGCGCCGATTCACCGTGCCATCGAGTCGGGCGACACCGAGACCGGAATCACCATCATGCAGATGGACGCGGGCCTCGACACCGGCGCGATGATTCTGCGCGAGGCCGAGCCGATCGGCCCCGAAGACACCACGGCGGTGCTGCACGACCGCATGGCGGCGCTAGGCGGCCAGTTGATCGTCGAGGCCTTGCGCCAGCTCGCGCGCGACGGACATCTGCCGTGCGTCCCCCAGCCTGAGGCCGGGGTGACTTACGCGGAGAAGATTGCCAAGCACGAAGCGGTGCTCGACTGGCGCAAGCCAGCCGCAGTGCTCGCGCGGCAGGTGCGGGCGTTCGACCCGTTCCCGGGCGCGCTTGGCACCGTGCACGACACGCCGATCAAGCTGTGGCGTGCGAGCGCCGTGGCGGGCAAGCCGGCGGCCGCCCCGGGCACGGTGGTCGAGGTGAGCGCCGACGCCATCGTCGTCGCCTGCGGCGAAGGTGCGCTTCGCGTGACCGAATGTCAGAAGCCCGGCGGTAAACGTTTGCCTGTCCGCGACTTCCTCGCGGGATTCACGCTGACGCCGGGCGACGTTTTCGCGCCAGGTCTTGCGCAGACGCCGTAATATCGGATGAATCGGGTGTTCCGGACGTCAAAACAGCGCGGAAGGCGCTGCAAACGTCCGTGAATCGACGGGAAATTCCGGCAAACGTCTGAAAATTTCCAAACGGAAGCCGCCGCCGTTGAATTTTCCACGACCGGCACCATCTAATGCCCGGGAACACGCAAAGTGCGTGGTTTTCTGGGGTCATCAGGATTTGCAGAGGAGAACACCATGTTCAATTGGATGAAGACCACCCTGCTGATGGCGGCCATCACCGCGTTGTTCATGGTGGTGGGCGGCATGATCGGCGGCAGGCAGGGAATGATGCTCGCGCTGGCGTTTGCGCTCGCGATGAATTTCTTTTCGTACTGGTTCTCGGACAAGATGGTGCTGCGCATGTACAACGCGCAGCAAGTCGACGAGACGAGCGCGCCGCAGTTCTACAACATGGTGCGCGAGCTGTCGCAGCGTGCCGGCCTGCCGATGCCGAAGGTCTACCTGATCAACGAGGACGCACCCAACGCATTCGCGACCGGCCGTAATCCGGAGCATGCTGCGGTGGCGGCCACGACCGGCATTTTGCGGGTGCTCTCCGATCGCGAGCTGCGCGGCGTAATGGCGCACGAGCTGGCGCACGTGAAGCATCGCGACATTCTCATCTCGACGATCTCCGCGACCATGGCCGGTGCGATTTCGGCGCTGGCCAACTTCGCCATGTTCTTCGGCGGACGCGACGAGAACGGCCGACCGTCCAATCCGATCGCAAGTATCGCCGTGGCGATTCTCGCGCCGTTGGCGGCTGCACTGATTCAGATGGCGATTTCGCGTGCCCGCGAATTCGAAGCCGATCGCGGCGGCGCCGAAATCTCAGGCGATCCGCAGGCGCTTGCGATGGCGCTCGACAAGATTCACCGCTACGCGCAGGGCATTCCGTTCGAGGCGGCCGAGCAGCATCCGGCCACCGCGCAGATGATGATCATGAACCCGCTGTCCGGCGGCGCGATCGCCAACCTGTTCTCGACACATCCGGCGACCGAAGAGCGCGTCGCCCGGTTGATGGAGATGGCGCGCACCGGGCAGTATCCGGTCTGATCGAGTGCACGGCGAGCGCGAAGTGAGGCCTGAGCCTGCCGGCTGAGGCCTTGAGCGCCAGCGCGGGCGTGGTCTTCGTGCCCGGCGCCAGTCTGCTATCCTGTCGCCCGACAGCCGTCCGTTAGCCTCCCATGCCCGCCGTCGCGCGGGCATGTTTGTTTGTAGAAAGCTCATGCCGCAATCGAGTCTGCCCACCGAATCTCTGGCCTACGCGCTGCAGCGCGCCGCGCAGGCCCTCGAATCCGTCCAGAAGGGTACCGCGTTGCCGCAGGCGCTGGCACAAGCCACCGCGCAATGCGCGCCGACCGTGCGCGCCGCCGCGCAGGATCTCGCCTATCGCGCCGTTCGCCGTCTGGGCAGCAGCCGCGCGTTGCTCGCCGTATTGGTCAAGCCCGCACTGCAAGCCCGCGTGCGCGATATCCTGCTGTGCGCCTTCGCATTGCTCCAGGACACCGCCGAGGATGCTGCGTACACCGAATTCACCGTCGTCGATCAGGCCGTGGAGGCGATTGCGGCGCAACGGCGAACGCTGGGCGCGAAGGGCCTGGCCAACGCCGTGCTGCGTCGCTTCCTGCGCGAGCGCGACGCCCTGATGGCCCAGATCGCGCTGCAGCCCGAAGCGCGTTGGAACTACCCCGCCTGGTGGATCGACACCGTGCGCGACGCGTATCCCGAGCAATGGGAGACGTTGCTCGCCGCAGGCGATGGCCGAGGCCCCATGACGCTGCGTGTCAATACCCGCCGCATCGGCGTGGACGCCATGCGAGCGAACCTGGCGGCGCTCGGCATGGACGCCGAGGTCATCGGTCCAGTGGCGTTGCGACTCGCACAGGCAGTACCGGTGGAGCGTCTGCCGGGATTTGCCGACGGATGGGTGTCGGTGCAGGACGCCGGGGCGCAACTGGCCGCACCGCTCGTGCTTGGGGAAAGCCCGCGTGCGGGCATGCGGGTGCTGGATGCCTGCGCGGCGCCGGGCGGCAAGACCGGTCACCTGTTGGAACTGGCGGACGTCGAGGTCACGGCGCTCGAGTCGGATCGCACGCGCGTGCCGCGTATTCACGAGAACCTTGAGCGGCTTGGACTGCTCGCGGACGTGCGCATCGGCGACGCGGGCACCCCGTCGAAGTGGTCCGGCGGCGGTTGGGACGGCGTGCCGTTCGAGCGCATTCTGGCGGACGTGCCGTGTTCGGCGTCCGGCATCGTGCGGCGACATCCGGACATTCGCTGGCTACGCCGCGAGAGCGACATTGCGGCATTGGTGCAGGAGCAGCGTCGCATCTTGCTCGCCCTTTGGGACACGCTGGCCGTGGGCGGCGAGTTGATCTATGCCACGTGTTCGGTCTTTCCGGCGGAAAACGAACAGCAAGCGCAATGGTTTGAACGTGTTCGCGCAGATGCGGTACGATTGGACGCTCCCGGGCAACTGCTGATGACGCCTGGCGGCGCCCATGACGGCTTCTACTACGCTCGCTTCCAGAAACGGTGACTTTCTCCCAACGGCTATTGGCCAGTTTGCTGCCGCTGCTGCTGTGCATATTTGCGCTCGGCTTCGCTGCGCCCGCACGCGCCGACGGCGATATCCAGGTGCGCGAAGCCCGGCTCGAACCGTCCGAGGGTGGCTGGACGCTCGATGCGCGTTTTGCCTTCGAACTCAACAGTAGCCTGGAAGACGCGGTCAATCGCGGCATCTCGTTGTACTTCACGACCGACTTCGAACTCACCCGCTCGCGCTGGTACTGGTTCGACGAGAAGGTCGTGACCACTTCGCAGAGCGTGCGGTTGTGGTTCCAGCCGCTCACGCGCCAGTACCGGGTGTCCAGCAACAACGGCAACAGCAGCAACAGCGGCTTGCAACTCGGCTTCGGTTCGTTGCGCGAGGCGCTCGCGCTCGTACGCAACGTGAGCGGCTGGCGGGTGATTGAAAAAGGCGTCGTCAAGCCGGGCACTCAATATCAGGCCGCCGTGCGCATGCGGCTCGACAACGCACTGATGCCCAAGCCGTTTCAGATCGACGCCGTGAACAATCGCGACTGGAATCTGAGCTCGGACTGGGCGCGGTTCATGTTCTCGCCCACGGTACCGCCGGCGGCGGCCAACTGGCCCGCATCGTCTGTGGTGGCAACCTCCGCCGCAACCCGGAATGCTTCGCCTGCAGGAGAGAGCCCGTCGCATGCGCCGGCTGCCGCGCTGGAAAGCGCGCCCTCGGGCTTCGGCATGACGGGGTGGGCACTCGGGTCGAGCGCGTCGCCCGACGACCACCCGCATACCTCGGCCCGTCTGAAGGGCAATCTGCCACTCGCGTTCAGCGCGGCGCTGGTGCCTGGAGCGGCCCGTGTCAAATAACGGCGGCAGCCTGCTCAAGCACATCGTCATTCGCACGCTGATCGTCACGATGGCGCTGGTGGCCATCGGCCTGTTCGGCCTGCTCGCGCTTGCCTCGGCCAATACCGAATTCTTCGATCGTTATTACTCGCTGCTCTACACCGCGAACATCGCGGTGGCGATCATCTTTGTGTTTATCGTCGGCGCGCTGGTGTGGATCATCGTCGTGCGACTGCGTCAGCGGCGCTTCGGCACGCGGCTGCTCGCCAAGCTTGCGATCTTCTTCGCGCTGGTGGGCGTGCTGCCCGGCGGCATCATTTATCTGGTGTCGCTGCAATTCGTCTCGCGCAGTATCGAATCGTGGTTCGACGTGCGCGTGGAGACGGCGCTCGATTCGGGCCTCGAACTCGGACGCGCCATTCTGAACAACGGTCTATCGGATCTGAGCGCCAAAGCGCAACTCGTGGCCGATAACCTTGGGGCGAGCGGCGACAAGGGCGGCACGCTCACGCTGCTGCGCATGCGCGATCAGTTCGGCCTGCAGGACGCCACCATCGTCGACGGAAACGGCCGCGTGCTCGCGTCGGCATCGGGCAGCTTCAATGCGCTGGTGCCCGATCTGCCGACGGCGCTCATGCTGCGTCAGGCCCGCGCGCAGTCGCGCGGCTACACGGCCATCGAAGGCGGCAGCGAGGGCTACGACAGGCATCAGGCGCACGATCAACTGCGCTGGCGTGTGGTGATACGCATTCCGTCGGGCTACACGTCGTCGTTGCAAGACGAAGAGCGCTTCCTGCAAGTCACGCAGTTGGTACCGGCCAATCTGGCGCAGAACGCCGAGGCGGTGCAAAGCGCCTATCGTGAATACCAGGAAAAGGCGCTGGGCCGCACAGGCCTGCGTAAGATGTATATCGGCACGCTCACGTTGTCGCTGTTCCTCGCCACCTTCGTGGCGATGATGCTCGCGCTGGCCCTCGGCAATCAGCTCGCGCGGCCGCTCTTCCTGCTCGCGCGCGGCACGCAGGAAGTCGCGGCGGGCGATCTGTCGCCCAAGGGCGAGGTGCGTACCAACGACGAACTCGGCTTCCTCACGCAGGCGTTCAACGCGATGACGCGTCAGTTGTCCGATGCGCGCACCACGGTCGAGCGCAACCGTCTCGCGCTGGAGAGCTCGAAGGCGCACCTGGAGAGTATTCTGTCGAGCCTGACGGCCGGCGTGTTCGTCTTCGACCGCGATTTCCGCCTGACGACGGCCAATGCGGGCGCCGAACGCATCTTCAAGCAGAGCCTTCAGGGCGAGCTGAACCGTTCGCCTGCGCATATTCCGGCGCTGGTGGAATTCGGCGAGACGCTGCGTCGCGCGTTCGCCGATCGCGATGCGAACGCCGATCTCGGGCCGGGCGGACATTGGCAACAGCAGATCGGCCTGACGCTACCGGGCGAGACCGATGCCGTCACGCTGCTCGTGCGCGGCTCGCATTTGCCCGAACCGATGGTCGCCGTGGCCGGGGTGCCGACGAGCGCGGGCGGCGGTTACGTCGTGGTGTTCGACGATATCAGCGACGTGATCTCGGCGCAGCGTTCGGTCGCGTGGGCCGAAGTGGCACGGCGTTTGGCGCATGAGATCAAGAATCCGCTCACGCCGATTCAGCTCTCAGCCGAGCGTTTGCAAATGAAATTGTCCGACAAGCTGCCGCCGGCCGATGCCGAGGTGCTGCGCCGGGGCGCGACGACCATCGTCAATCAGGTGGCGGCGATGAAGCGCATGGTCGACGATTTCCGTGACTACGCGCGCTTGCCACCGGCGGTCATGCATTCGCTGCAACTCAACGAGTTGATCGGCGAGGTGCTGACGTTATACGGTGTGGATGAAGGGCGGGGTGCGATTCGTGCCTACCTAGGGGCCGACCTGCCGGAAATTCGCGGCGACTCGACGCAATTGCGTCAGGTTATTCATAATCTGCTGCAGAATGCTCAAGATGCGGTCAGCGCAACCGAAAACCCTCTTATCACGGTGGAAACGAAGACAGTAGAATACGCAGGAACGGATGTGCATCCCGGCGAACCGAAGCGCACCGCAGTGCGTCTGACGATCACGGACAACGGGCCGGGTTTCCCGGCGCGCATTCTGACCCGCGCATTCGAGCCCTACGTGACGACCAAATCGAAGGGCACCGGGCTTGGACTGGCGATGGTCAAGAAGATCGTCGATGAGCATCAGGCGCGCATCGACATCCGCAACCGGTCATTACCCGAGGGCGAAGGCAGTGCAGGCGCACAGATTTCGATCTTGTTTACTCAATTGGCTGACGACCAGGACCTGTCGCGCAACAAGCCGGCAGAACACACGAAGGTAGCGTAAATGGCAACCATTTTGGTGGTGGACGACGAAATGGGGATCCGGGAGCTGCTCTCGGAGATTCTGAGCGACGAGGGGCATGTCGTGGAGGTGGCGGAGAACGCGCAGGAAGCGCGCGCCTTCCGCGCCACGAACACGCCCGATCTCGTGCTGCTCGATATCTGGATGCCCGATACCGACGGCGTGACCTTGCTCAAGGAGTGGGCGGCGCAGCAATTGCTGACCATGCCCGTGATCATGATGTCAGGCCACGCCACGATCGACACCGCCGTCGAGGCGACCAAGATCGGTGCGCTCAATTTCCTTGAGAAACCCATCGCACTGCAGAAGCTGCTGCAGGCCGTGGAACAGGGCCTCGCGCGCGGAAAACGCGATCTGTCCGGCGGCGCACCCCATGCGTTCGAAGCCGACGACGATGCGCCGGAGGCAGGCGTCTTCGGCGAGAGCGAGCCTCGCCATGCGGGCGCAGGTCTGAACGGCGCGGCCACGCATCATGCCCCACTCGGCGCGCACGATGCCGATGGCGGCGCGGGAGGCGCCGGCGCAGGCATGTCGGGGGACATCTCCTTCGATGTCCCGCTGCGCGAGGCGCGCGATGCCTTCGAGCGCGCCTACTTCGCCTATCATCTGGCCAAGGAACACGGCAGCATGACGCGCGTGGCCGAGAAGACGGGGTTGGAGCGCACGCACTTGTATCGCAAGCTCAAGCAACTGGGCGTGGAGCTCTCGAAGAGCAAGACCTGATGACATTGCGGTGTGCTCAGGCGCGTCGCAATGCCGCTTCTCGGCAGATTTTTCGACAGAGGGCTTGCGCAAAGCGCCTGCTGTCTCTATAATCGCTTTTCTCTTGGCCCGGTAGCTCAGTTGGTAGAGCAGCGGATTGAAAATCCGCGTGTCGTTGGTTCGATTCCGACCCAGGCCACCAAATTCGAAGGGCTTGCGCACATCGCAAGCCCTTTTTGCGTTTGAACGAAAACGCTGCCCAATGATGGGTATCACGTCTCGGCGATAGCGACGCGGGGCGTCGCGGTTCAAAATCGCGTGACATATCCCGCACGTGGGCCGCCCTGAGGTGGCCGCAAGCGCGTGCCCCGGCCCCCGTCGCCCTGACGGCGAGGGCGATACTGCTAGCGCATGATCATGACGACAAGCACCGATTCCGCTCTGGTTCTGTTCTCCGGTGGACAGGATTCGACGACCTGCCTCGCGTGGGCACTGTCGCGCTACGCGCGCGTGGAGACGCTGGGCTTCGATTACGGCCAGCGCCACAGCGTGGAGCTGGAATGCCGCACCGATGTGCTCGCCAAACTGCGCGAGCGTTTCCCGCAGTGGGCGCCGCGTCTGGGCGACGACCATATGATCGACCTGTCGATCCTTGGTCAGATCAGCGAGACGTCGCTCACGCGCGAGACCACGATCGCCATGGCGGAGAATCATCTGCCGAATACGTTCGTGCCGGGCCGGAATCTGCTGTTCCTGACGATTGGTGCGACCATTGCGTATCGACGCGGTTTGCGTGTGCTGGTCGGCGGAATGTGCGAGACGGATTTCTCGGGCTACCCCGACTGCCGCGACGACACCATGAAGGCGCTCCAGGTTGCGCTCAATCTGGGAATGGACCAGCGCTTTATCGTCGAGACACCGCTGATGTGGATCGACAAGGCCGACACATGGCAGATGGCGCAGGATCTGGGGGGCGCCCTGCTGGTCGAGACCGTGCGCGAAGATACGCACACGTGCTATCTGGGCGAGCGCAGCGTGCTGCATCCGTGGGGTTACGGTTGCGGCGAATGCCCGGCGTGCCAGTTGCGCCAGCGGGGTTATGAACAGTGGCGCGCACGCGGCAACGATCGGGATTGCGGCGCGGCGTGAGCCTTGGATAATCGAGAGAACCATGACGTACGCGGTAAAGGAAATCTTCTACACCTTGCAGGGCGAGGGCGCGAACGCCGGCCGCCCGGCGGTGTTCTGCCGGTTTGCGGGGTGCAACCTGTGGACTGGCCGCGAAGAGGACCGGACTGACGCCGTCTGCCAGTTCTGCGATACCGATTTTGTCGGCACGGACGGCGAGAATGGCGGAAAGTACCGCACGCCGGCCGATCTCGTCGCGCAGATCGTGGCGTTGTGGCCGGAGGCCGATCGTGCGCACCGGTTCGTCGTGTGCACGGGCGGTGAGCCGCTCCTCCAGATCGACGCGCCGCTCATCGACGCGCTGCACGCCGAGGGGTTTCGCATCGCCGTGGAAACCAACGGCACGCAGGCCGTCCCGGCGGGCATCGACTGGGTGTGCGTCAGTCCGAAAGCCGATGCCGAGCTGATCGTCACGCGCGGCGATGAGCTCAAGGTCGTGGTGCCGCAGGATCGTCAACGTCTGGCCGATTACGAAGCGCTCGATTTCCGGCACTTCTACCTCCAGCCGATGGACGGCCCGTTGCGCGACACGAATACGAAGCTGGCGATCGACTATTGCAAATCGCATCCGCGATGGTCGCTGTCGATGCAGACGCACAAATACCTGAATATTCCCTGAGCCGTGGCTGTGATTACGATTACCCGGAAACTTGAATTCGATGCGGGCCACCGCATTCCCGATCACCGCAGCCAGTGCCGCAACCTGCACGGGCATCGCTACGTGCTCGAGATTACGCTCGCGGGCGAGGTGAGTCGCGAAAGCGGCGCGTCCGACAATGGCATGGTGATGGATTTCGCCGACGTGAAAGCATTGGCCAACGAGCATCTCGTGTCGGTGTGGGATCACGCGTTCCTCGTCTACGAGGGCGATACCGCCGTGCGCAACTTCCTCGATACCATGCCCGATCACAAGACGGTGGTGTTCGATCGCGTGCCGACCGTCGAGAATCTGGCCGCTGTCGCGTTCGACACGCTGAGCAACGTCTTCGACGCCCACTACGGCCGCGACCTGCGCCTGGTACGCCTGCGGTTGTACGAGACGCCGAACTGCTGGTCGGAAGTCACGGCGTAGGTCGCGTCGTGGACGTCGGCGCGTTCGGGCCGTCGACCGTGCGATTTGCGCCGGTGCCGCGCGCATTCGTTGGGATCATGCCTACGGCAAGGCAAATTCGAAACTCCCACCGTTGAAATCGACGGCCGCCGTAGACGACATGACCGAAAGTCCCAACCCGCCAGATATCGTGTCTGGCGGGTTTTTCATTTCGGGAAAGGTTATGCCAAGAATTTCAGCGAATGGCAACGTGGTTGCCCAGGATAGTCAAACGCGCGTGCAGATTGTCGCGATGCACCGAGTGGATTCACACGGGAATTTGTCCGCGCTTGAGCGGGTGGCGAATCGGCAGGCGGCCCTGGTGTCCGTGCGTCCGCGGCCGAGCGCGCCGCCCGCCGGACGCGGTGACTTCTGCCAGGATTTTGCGGGGTCGCGTGCAGAAGGCCGCGCGGCGTTGCCCGATCGGGTGCGACACGCGGGGCCTGTGTTCTCCGATATCGCGACGCAGACCGACGCCGCCTGGGAGGCGCCACCGCCGTATTCGGCGCTTGCTCGCGGTGCCCCGCGGCGTGCCAACGCGCTATGATGCGGCTGGCACAACGTAACTAATAGGGGACTCCTCAAATGAAGACGCTGCTGCGCGGCTTGCTGGCCGCATTCCTGCTTACCGCATTCGCTTTGCCTGCGACGTCGGCCTTCGCGCGCGACAAGGTGGTGTATCACATCGACGATGCCGAGCATCAGGCGCTGGCCGCGTTGCGCAACATCCGCAATCAGCTCGATACGGCGCCGGACACCGACGTCGTGGTCGTTGCGCATTCGCAAGGTGTCGATTTCCTGATGGAGAGCTACAAGGATGCGGCGACCGTCGGGCCGCTGATCTCGGCATTGCGTGCACGCGGCGTCAAGTTCGAGGTGTGCGAGCTCACGCTCAAGCTGCGCAAACTGAAGAAGGACCAGTTCGTGCTCGACGCCGACTTTACGCCGTCTGGCGTGGTCGAGCTTACGCGTCTGCAGCAGAAGGGTTACGCGTACATCAAGCCGTAAGCCGGTCGTCTTCTGCGTCGGAAAAGCCTCGGCCTCGTGCCGGGGCTTTTTTGATGGGCGAATCGGGCGTCGCGCATCGTGCGCAAGGGCGAACCGGAGCGAACCGGAGCGAACCGGAGCGAACGTGCGTGCCGGCACGCCTTTTCAGTTTGGCGCACAATATGCGCAAAGTCTGCCTGAGGAGGTGTGTCATGTCGCCGTCTTACGCCATGCGCCGGCGCTTTGCCGGTGCCGCACTCACGCTGGTGAGTGCGGTGTGCCTACCGATGCCCTATGCCGTGGCCGCCGCGCAGGTGCCGGCGCCCGCCCCGGCCCAGCCACTGACCGACCAGGCCGTATACCACTACGAGGCGGGCCAGCAGTCGCAGGCGCTCGAAGAATTCCGCCGGGCCGCCGAGCGGGGCAATCGTCTCGCGCAATTCGATTACGCCATGATGCTGCTCAACGGCGAGGGCGGCGCGCCCGATCCGAACGGCGCCGTGCGTTGGCTCGAACGCGCGGCGAACGCAGGCATGGTGCAGGCGCAATACGTCTACGGGAAGATGTTCGACGACGGCTATGTCGTCGGCAAGTCCATTCCCCAAGCCAATCTCTGGTACGAGAAGGCGGCAAGGCAGGGCCACGTGCAGGCGCAGGCGGCCATCGCTAACGAATACTTCATCGGGCGCGGCGTCCCGAAGGATTACAAGACAGCGTTCGGTTGGTACGAGAAGGCCGCGCGCGGCGGCGATCTGCCGTCGCAGTACATCGTGGCGAGCTACTACGAGCGGGGTTATGGCGTTGTGACACCGGATCTCGCGCGGGCGCGTCTGTGGTACGAGAAGGCCGCTGCCCAGGGCGACGTGGCGGCGCTGGGCAAGCTCGATGCCATGAACCGCGAGCGTGCGCAGTCCCCGTCAAGCGGGGCTGCGCGCTAGCCACAGACCCAATGCGGCAACGGCAGGGCGATGGCCTTGCCATTGCGTTGGCGCGGCGTCGCGTCACATCGTCAACTCTGCATGAGCCGCTTCTCGCGTGCGACGCTCATCAGAATGCCGACACCGAGGCCGAGGGTCACCAGTGCCGTGCCGCCGTAGCTCATGAACGGTAACGGCACGCCAACGACCGGCAGAATGCCGCTCACCATGCCCATGTTCACGAAGGCGTAGGTGAAGAAAATCATCGTGACGGACCCGGCGAGCAACCGCCCGAACAGGGTTGCACCGGATGCCGCGATCATCAGCCCGCGCGCAATCAGCAGCAGATACAGCACCAGCAGCACGCCTTCGCCGATCAGCCCGAATTCTTCTGCGAAGACGGCGAAAATGAAGTCGGTGTGCTTCTCGGGAATGAACTCGAGGTGCGCCTGCGTTCCTTTGAGCCAGCCCTTGCCCGTCGTGCCGCCCGAGCCGATGGCAATGACCGACTGAATCGTGTGAAAACCCTTGCCCAGCGGGTCCGACGTCGGGTCGAGCAGCGTGCACACGCGGTGCTTCTGGTAGTCGTGCAGGACATACCATTCGACGCCCGGCTGACAGATCCTGTTCTCGAGTGCGAGGATCGTGCCGATGCCGATCACACCCGCGACGAGCACCGGCAGAATCAGCTTCCACGACAAGCCTGCCAGATAGATCACGTACAGTCCGGCGGCGGCCACGAGCAGACCCGTGCCGAGGTCGGGCTGTTTGGCAATGAGCCCGACGGGCACGCCGAGCAACGCCAGCGCGGCCAAATAGTCGAACCAGCGAACGTTGCCTTCGCGCTTCTGGAAGTACCACGCCAGCATCAGCGGCATGGCGATCTTCATGATCTCGGACGGCTGGATCACCATGCCGACGTTCAGCCAGCGCTTCGCCCCCTTCTTCGTCAGCCCGAACATCGCCACCGCAATGAGCAGCGCGACGCCGGCCGTATAGAGCGGGACTGCGAACTTCATCAACGTCTGGGTGGGCAGCATCGCGAGCAGCCACATCAGAATGAACGTGAGCACGATGTTGCGCACCTGGTCTTCGACGCGCCCGGGCACATCGATACTGGCGCTGTAGAGCGTGACCAGTCCCACGCACAACAGCAGGAAGACGATCAGCGCCAGCGGCTTGTCGAAACCGACGAACAGGCGCTTGACCTGCTCTTTCCACGAATGTTTGTCGAGCGCCATCATGGCGTTCCTCCTTGCGCACCTTGTGCACGGATGGCGGCGCGGTGACGGGCTTCGTCAGCGACGGTCGGACTCACGGCCGGCTGACGCGGCGGCGCCGGTGCGGGCTTCGGCGCCGCCGTAGCCGACGTGGACCCGGCGACGGCCTTGCCGTTGTTCGCCCGCGATGCGCCCGCCGTCGCGCCCGCCGTCGCGCCAGAAGCGAGGGGAGCGGCGCGTGCCACCGGCGTCGTGCCCCCCGGTGCGGCGGCGCTGGCGGGCGGGGCGTCCGGCGCTGCGGACACCGCCGACGCCCCCGATGCCGCCGCCGGCGACGCTGCGGCCTGCAATGCGGCCGCTTCTGCGGCGCGCTCCTTCGGTTCGTCGATCAGGTAGTAATCGAGCAGACGGCGTGCGACCGGGCCCGCTTGCGCGCCGCCCCATCCGGCGTTCTCGACGATCAGCGCGATGGCGATCTTCGGATCGTCGGCAGGCGCAAAGGCGATGAACAGCGCGTGATCGCGCTTGAATTCGGGAATCGCGTTGTGGTTGTACTTCTCGTTCTTGCCGAGCGAGTAGACCTGCGCCGTGCCGGTCTTGCCGCCCGCTTCGTACGGTGCGCCTATGAAGGCCTGGCGTCCCGTGCCTTCCTTGATCACGCCGACCATCGCGCGTTTGACGAAATCGATGTTCGCCTGTTTGTACGGCAGCCGCGCGCTTTCGTGCGGTACGGTGAGCTGGCGCGTGTGCGTGACGGGGTCCTCGATAGCCTTCACGAGGTGAGGTTTCATCACGATCCCATTGTTGGCCAGCGTGGCCGTGGCGTGCGCCAGTTGCAGGATCGTGAACGAGTTGTAGCCCTGCCCGATGCCCAGACTGATCGTCTCGCCGTCGTACCACTTCTGTTGCGCAGGCTTCTTGTACGCCTTGCGCTTCCATTCGGTTGACGGCAGAATGCCGCGCGCTTCGCCTTCAATGTCGATGCCCGTCAACTGGCCGAAGCCGAGCGGCGCCATGAAGTCGTGAATGGCGTTCACGCCGAGATCGTGCGCGAGCATGTAGTAATACGTGTCGTTCGACACCACGATGGAGCGGTACATGTCGATCCAGCCCTGGCCGCTGCGAACGTCGTTGCGGAACGTATGGTTGCCGAGCGTGAACGAGCCCGTGTCCTGGAAGCCCCAATTCGGGGTGCGCTTGCCCAGTTCGAGCGCCGCGAGCGCCATGAACGGCTTGTACGTCGAGCCGATCGGGTAGGTACCGCGCAGCGGCCGATTGAGCAGCGGCCGGTCGGGCGAGTTGTTCAGGGCGTCCCAGTTCTGCTGGTCGATGCCTTCGACGAACAGGTTCGGATCGAAGCTCGGCGCGGACACGAACGCGAGCACGTCGCCCGTCTTCGGCTCGATGGCCACCACCGCGCCGCGTCGTCCGGCGAAGGCTTGCTCGGCGACCTCCTGAAGCTTGATATCGATCGACAGCACGAGGTTGTCGCCCGGCGTGGCGGGGGTGCGAGAGATCGTGCGCACCGGGCGACCGCCCGCCGTCACCTCGATTTCCTCGAAGCCGGTAATGCCGTGGAGTTGCGTTTCGTAACTCTGCTCGACGCCGATCTTGCCGATGTAATCGGTGCCCTTGTAGTTGTTGACGTCGCGGCGGATGTCGTACTTGGCGCTGTCGCTGTCGTTCTCCTCGCTCATCGCCTCGATACGCTGGCGATCGCGTTGCGAGATTCGGGCGATGTAGCCGATCACGTGCGCGGCCGTCTCGCCGAGCGGGTATTGGCGGAAGAGGCGAGCGTGCACATCGACGCCAGGGAAGCGGAAACGCTGTGCAGTGAAGCGTGCGACTTCCGTGTCGGTCAGCCGCGTGCGGATCGGCAGGCTCTCGAAGCTCTTGCTGTCGTCCATGAGCTTCTTGAAACGCGCCCGGTCGCGCGGCGTGATCTCGACCACGTCGGACAGATCGGTGATGAGGTCTTCGAGCGGGCGGCCGATCTTCGACGGCGTGATTTCCAGTGTATAGGCGGAATAGTTGCGCGCGAGCACCACGCCGTTGCGATCCATGATCACGCCCCGATTGGGCACGATCGGGGCAAGAGAGACGCGGTTCTCGTCAGCTTGCAGCGCGTACTGATTGTGACGGAAGACCTGCAGGTAGACGAAGCGCACCACGAGCAGACTGAAGCAGATCAGCACGAAAAGCGCAGCCGCCGTGATCCGCAGATGAAACGTCTGCAGTTGTTGCTGGGGATTCTTGAACTCGGTCATGCGGGCGGGGCTCGATGGTGCGATCGTATGGGCACGGGGCTCATCAGATCGGACGCGTGTCGTCGCGGTCGACGGCGCGCTTCTGCGGCGCCAGCAGCAGAATGCTGATGGCCGGCCAGAGCAGGGCTTCGACGAAGCCCGCCGCGATCGGCCACCAGCCCGGGAATGCCGCGCCGGTCGCCAGACGAATGATGAACGGCACCACGTGCGCGAGCAGTAGCAGCGGCAGCACGGTCAGCGCTTGCCCGAGCAGCGTGAAGAACAGAACGCGGCGATGAATCATGATGGCGCCATAGGACAACAGCGTGTACGCAAGCGCGTGCTCGCCGAGCAGGCCGGCGTTGTGCACGTCCATGAGCAGTCCGACGACGAACGCCACGCCCATGCCAACCTTGCGCGGCTGATGAATGTTCCAGAACATCAGCACCAGCGCCACGAAGTCGGGCATGGCGGGGGCATGCCCCCACGGCATCAGGTTGACCAGAAACGCCACCACGAGGCTGAGCGTGATGAAGTACGGATTGACCGGCAGCAGAATGTATTGCGGTCGTGGCATGTCGATTCCTCAATGACCCTTGCGGGCGGCCGGGAGGCGCTGCGGATCGGCACGCGTGCCGCCCTTCTGGCCGGGCTTGTCGCCGCTTGCGGACGGATCGGAGGCGCGCGCGAGATCGGCGGCGGCGTCCGGATGCAGGGCGAGCGGCGTGGTGTATTGCAGCACCAGCACCTGGCGCTGGCTGCGCAGATTGGCCACCGGCTGACACAGAATGCGCGCAAACGCGGTGTCGGAGACGCGGTCGACCTTGGTAATGCGTGCGACGGGCAGGCCGGCGGGGTAGATGCCGTCCAGGCCGCTGGTGGCGATTTCGTCACCGACCTTGACGTCGGCCGATAGCGGAATGAAGCGCAGGTCGAGCACGTCGCCGCGCAGCCCGCCGTAGATCACGCTATGCACGCCGCTGCGCGTGACTTGCACGGGCACGGCTTGTTCCTTGTCGGTGAGCAGCGTGACTTCGCTTTGCAGCAGGAACACGCGGGAGACCTGGCCGAGCAACCCCTGCTCGGTGACGACCGGCGCC
Organism: Pandoraea sp.; assembly: GCF_041919235.1. NCBI lineage: Bacteria > Pseudomonadati > Pseudomonadota > Betaproteobacteria > Burkholderiales > Burkholderiaceae > Pandoraea > Pandoraea sp. Next base: position 113,947 of record NZ_JAYRUC010000004.1, on the reverse strand, counting down.
CCGAGCTTCACGCCTTGCCGCGAGCCGCGATCGATGACAACACGCTGCGTGAATGGGTCGCGCGTGTCGTATTCGATTTCGGCGGGAATGCTCGGCACGGGCAGCCGCTCGCGCAAGGTGAGCATCTGGCGCAGATGTTCGTTCTCGGCCACCAACTGGTTGTTGCGCTGGGCCTGAACGGAGAGTTCGAGATTTTGCTCGCGAAGCGCCCGGTTCTCCCCCGTGATTTGCGATTCGGTCGAGAAAAAGCCCGCTACGCCGAGAATGGCGTCGCGCGGCAACAGCATCATGCGTTGGACCGGATAGAGTGCGGTGCCGACAACGGCCCGAACCCGCTCCAGGGTGTTGTAGTGCGAGTCAACCACGAGCAGGCCGACGGCAAGCGCGACGAAACAGATCAGCCGGGCCAACGCCGACGGTCCCTGTTTGAACAGTGGCGGCGGACTGTACTGCATGGTGGGCCCTTCAGGGGAGCACGCGCAGCGAGACGCCGCGGTGCGCGAATGGTGTCAATCGGGTGCGACGGGGCGGCATGGCGACACGCTCCGTGCGCAAGGTCTTGCTGCGGTGCGGGTCGTCTCGGGTGAGGTGGGGAAGGGATGACCCCACCGCGCCGGACGACGAACCGCGCACGTTGGTTTACTCGTAAGAGAAGATGCTGCCGAGCTTGTCCATGCGCTCGAGCGCCATGCCCGAGCCACGCACCACGCAGGTGAGCGGGTCTTCGGCGACAAGCACCGGCAGGCCGGTTTCCTCGGCGAGCAGGCGGTCCAGATCGCGCAGCAGCGCGCCGCCGCCCGTGAGCATCATGCCGCGCTCGGCGATGTCGGCCCCCAGTTCAGGCGGGGTCTGTTCCAGCGCAATCTTCACCGACGATACGATCTGGTTGAGCGGATCGGTCAGCGCCTCGAGGATTTCGTTGCTCGAAATGGTGAAGGCGCGCGGAATCCCTTCCGAGAGGTTGCGGCCCTTGACTTCCATTTCCTTGACTTCGGAACCCGGGAACGCCGAACCGATTTCCTTCTTGATCGCTTCGGCGGTCTGTTCGCCGATCAGCATGCCGTAGTTGCGGCGGATGTAGTTGACGATGGCTTCGTCGAACTTGTCGCCACCGACGCGCACCGAACCCTTGTAGACGATGCCGCCCAGCGAGATCACGCCCACCTCGGTCGTGCCGCCGCCAATGTCGACGACCATCGAGCCCGTGGCTTCCGAGACCGGCAGGCCGGCACCGATGGCAGCGGCCATCGGCTCTTCAATCAGATACACCTGCGAGGCGCCCGCGCCGTGCGCGGCTTCCTTGATGGCGCGCCGCTCGACCTGGGTCGAACCGCACGGCACGCAGATGATGATGCGCGGCGACGGCGAGAACAAGCGCGATTCGTGCGCCATCTTGATGAACTGCTTGATCATCTGCTCGGTCACCGTGAAGTCGGCGATCACGCCGTCCTTCATCGGGCGAATGGCCTCGATGTTCCCCGGCACCTTGCCGAGCATCTGCTTGGCTTCCTTGCCGACGGCCTGAATCGTCTTCTTGCCGCTTGGGCCACCTTCCTGACGAATCGCGACGACCGACGGTTCGTCGAGCACGACGCCCTTGCCGCGCATGTAGATGAGGGTATTGGCCGTGCCCAGGTCGATGGCCAGGTCGTTTGAGAAATAGCTGCGTAGAAAACCGAACATGCAAAATCCTGTGTTTGCGTGAGGCCGTCCCAATGATGGTGACTGGGACGGCTGCCTGTCATCTGGGTTCCGGACTGTTCGCAAAAAAATCGCCAGGCGCCACGCGGCGGCTCGCGAAACGTGCGGACAAACCGAGGAATGCGGTACCGGGCAGGAGGCGGGGCTGCCGTCATAAATCCGTCGCGTCAGGGTCTTCCATTGGACTGCGCGATCGTCTGTCGCGCCCTCCGGACGTGCCGTGGCCCACCTGCGCGACAGCGGCGGAGGGTGTAAAAACACGCCCCGACGCAAATTTAATGCGCAATGATACCTTATAATTTCGCAGGTTTTGCAGGAAAAACGAGCACGTTGACACCACATTCGACACCCCCGGCGCTCACGCCGGGAGCCTTGTGGCACGGCGCGCCGACCGTCCTGCGCAGCCCGGTGCGCGGAGTAAAACCGCTGTCGAACCTGGTCTCGTCCGCACATTCTCCGCATTCTGGCCCTAATATTGGCGTCAGGTATGCATCCGGCTGCTCTCCAATGCGCATTTTTTCGGGATTTCTTCATGGCTTTGAATCTCTCTGACGTCAAACGCATCGCTCATCTCGCGCGGCTCGAGCTGGCCGACGAGGAGGCGCATCACATGGAAAAGGAGCTCAATGGCTTCTTTGCGCTCGTCGAGCAGATGCAGTCGGTCGACACGCGCGACGTCGCCCCGCTTGCGCATCCGATCGAGCAAATTCAGGCGGTCGCGCAGCGGCTGCGGATCGATGCCGTGACGGAGCGCGTCGATCGCGAAGCCAATCAGCGCCCGGCGCCGGCCGTGCAGGACGGCCTCTATCTTGTGCCGAAGGTCATCGAATGAGTCCGGCCCGTTGCCCGGCGTCCGACCCGCCCGGCGCCCACGCAATATGTTGCCGCGCGCCATTGGCGCGCCTCATTCCCTCATGCGCTTAACAGCAGCCACCATGGAACAAGATCTGATTCATCTGCAGGATTTGCGCGCCGCGCTCGACGCCCGGCGCGTCTCGAGCGTCGAGCTGACACAGCACTATCTGGACCGCATTGCCGGGGCCGCCGACCTGAACGCGTTCGTGCATGTCGACACCGAGGCGAGCCTCGCGCAAGCGCGTGCCGCCGATGCCCGCATCGCCGCTGGCGAGGGCGCTCACCACCCGCTGCTGGGCATTCCCGTCGCGCACAAGGACGTGTTTGTCACGCGCGGCTGGCGCAGCACCGCCGGCTCGCGCATGCTCGAGCATTACGTGAGTCCGTATGACGCGGCCGTCGTCGAGCGTCTGGCCGGCGCGGGCATGGTCACGCTGGGCAAGACCAATATGGACGAGTTCGCGATGGGCTCGTCGAACGAAAACTCGCACTTCGGCCCGGTCAAGAACCCGTGGGACAAGCGTGCCGTGCCAGGTGGTTCGTCTGGCGGGTCGGCGGCGGCGGTGGCTGCGCGTCTCGCACCGGCCGCCACGGGGACCGATACGGGCGGCTCGATCCGCCAGCCGGCAGCGTTTTGCGGCGTGACCGGGATCAAGCCGACTTACGGCCGGGTGTCGCGCTACGGCATGATCGCGTTCGCCTCGTCGCTCGATCAGGGCGGCCCGCTCGGTCACAGCGCTGCGGATTGCGCGTGGATGCTCAACGGCATGGCGGGTTTCGACGCGCGTGACTCGACCAGCCTCGAGCGCGCCGACGAGGACTTCGCGCGGGGCCTGGGCAAGCCGCTCGACGGCGCGTCGGCGGACAAGCCGCTCGCGGGCCTGCGCATCGGTCTGCCGGCCGAGTACTTCGGCGAAGGCCTCGACGCCGACGTGCGTCAGGCCATCGATGCCGCGCTCGCCGAATTCGAGAAGCTCGGCGCCGTGCGCGTGCCGGTGTCGCTGCCGAAGACGGAACTGTCGATCCCTGTGTACTACGTGCTCGCGCCGGCCGAAGCCTCGTCGAACCTGTCGCGTTTCGACGGCGTGCGCTACGGGCACCGTGCGGCCGAGTACCGCGATCTGCTCGACATGTACAAGAAGTCGCGTGCCGAAGGCTTCGGCACCGAGGTCAAGCGCCGGATTCTCGTGGGCACCTATGTGCTCTCGCACGGCTACTACGACGCCTACTACCTGCAGGCGCAGAAGATCCGCCGCCTGATAGCACAGGATTTCCAGAATGCGTTCGCGCAGTGCGACGTCATCATGGGTCCGGTGGCGCCGTCGGTCGCGTGGAACCTCGGCGAGAAGAGCGCCGATCCGGTGCAGATGTATCTGGCCGACATCTACACGTTGTCGGTCAGCCTGGCCGGTCTGCCGGGCATGAGCCTGCCGGTCGGGACGGGGCACGATGCACGCCCCGTGGGCCTGCAGATGATCGGCAACTACTTCGACGAAGCCCGCCTGCTGCAAGTGGCCGACGCGTTCCAACGCGCGACCGACTGGCACACGCGTGCACCGGCGGGCGTCTGACGATGAGTCGCCAGCGCGTGTTGACGTCTCTCGTTACGTCCGGCGGGCGCATGACCGCGCTGGCGTCGAAGGGCCTGACGCTTGCCGGCATGGTGCTCATGCTCGCGTCATGCAGCCTGCCGTTCGGGCGTCCGACGCCGATCGCCTATCGCGAGATCAATCTGTCGGGCTACTGCTCGCAGACGGACGAAGACGGTTTTCGCGAACAGGCGACGCTCAAGGTGTCGGCCAATCAGGTGCAGGCGCTCGACTGGCGTCTGTGGGTCGGCCAGCGCGGGAGTTGCCACTTCAATCTGGCGGACTTTCACCAGACGCAGTGGCGCCCAAGCATCGAACTGCGCGCGAACAGCGGGCGCTGCAAGTTGCTCATCTGGCAGGACCCGGGCAACGTGACCATCGGCCATGCCAACTGCGAGGCGTATTGCACGCCGGGCATTTACGAGAACGCATGGCCGGTGAGTTTCGATCCGCGCTCGGGGATTTGCGCGGCGGATACGCGCCGTTAAGCGCAGGCGAACAGGAACAGGCCGGAGCGTCACCGCAGCGGGGGCGACCGGCGGCAAGGGCAGGGCGAATGCGCCGTGCCGACAAGTTGAGACAGGGTGAACCATATGCAATGGGAAGTCGTTATTGGCCTGGAGACGCACACACAGCTCTCCACCGCTTCCAAGATTTTCTCGGGCGCGTCGACGCAGTTTGGCGCGGCCCCGAATACGCAGGCGTGTCCCGTGGATCTGGCGCTGCCGGGCGTATTGCCGGTGCTCAATCGCGGTGCGGTCGAGCGCGCGATCGAGTTCGGTCTGGCCATTGGGGCGACGATTGCGCCGCGCAGCATCTTTGCGCGCAAGAATTACTTCTACCCCGATCTGCCGAAGGGCTATCAGATCAGCCAGTACGAAATTCCGGTGGTGCTGGGCGGCTCGCTGAAGATCCAGGTGGAGGCGGATGCCCGCACCGGGCGCGAGGCCTATGAAAAGGTCGTGACGCTTACGCGCGCCCACCTCGAAGAAGACGCAGGCAAGTCGCTGCACGAGGACTTCGCCGGCATGACCGGCATCGACCTGAACCGCGCCGGCACGCCGCTGCTCGAGATCGTGACCGAGCCCGACATGCGCAGCGCGGCCGAGGCCGTGGCGTACGCGAAGGCCTTGCACGGACTGGTGGTGTGGCTCGGCATTTGCGACGGGAACATGCAGGAAGGCTCGTTCCGCTGCGACGCCAACGTCTCGGTGCGTCCGGTCGGACAGAAGGAATTTGGCACGCGTGCGGAAATCAAGAACCTGAACTCGTTCCGCTTCCTCGAAGAGGCGATTCAGTACGAAGTGCGTCGTCAGATCGAGCTGATCGAAGACGGCGGCACGGTGGTGCAGGAAACGCGTCTGTACGATCCGGACAAGAAGGAAACGCGGTCGATGCGCAGCAAGGAAGACGCGCACGACTATCGCTACTTCCCGGACCCGGACCTGCTGCCGCTCGTGATCGATAGCGAATGGATCGAGCGCGTGCGCGCCGCACTGCCTGAATTGCCCGCCGGCATGCAGGCGCGTTTCGTCGCGTCATATGGCTTGTCCGACTACGACGCCGCCGTGCTCACGCAGTCGAAAGCGCAAGCCGCCTACTTCGAAGCCGTGGTCGCGAAGGCGGGCAAGGCAAGCGCCAAGCCTGCCGCCAACTGGATCATGGGCGAGCTGTCGTCGCAACTCAACCGCGAGGACATCGGCATTGACGCAAGCCCGGTGTCGAGCGCTCAGCTCGCGGGCTTGCTCGCACGCATTGCCGACAACACGATCTCCAACAAGATCGCCAAGGAAGTTTTCCAGTTGATGTGGGAGGCGCGTGCCACCGACGACGGCGCGGCGGACCGCATCATCGAAGAGAAGGGCCTGAAACAGATCACCGACACAGGGGCGATCGAGAAGATCATCGACGAAGTGCTGGCCGCCAATGCCAAGTCGGTGGAAGAGTTCCGCGCGGGTAAGGAGAAGGCGTTCAATGCACTGGTGGGCCAAGCGATGAAGGCCACCAAGGGCAAGGCCAATCCGGCGCAGGTCAACGAGTTGCTCAAGAAGAAGCTCGGCGCCTGACGAGCGCTGAACCTGGCGCCGTTGCGGCGTACGGGAAGCCATGTACAAAAGCGCGGTCGCCAGTGCGGCGCCGCGCTTTTGTTTTTGCGCGATACTGGCTTCCCGCCTGTCATGAGGAGTTGGCGATGTTCGAGAAATACCGCGTACCGCTCGACAAGAAGCTCGACCTGTCGGACTACGATCCGGCCGACAAGCCATTTTCGGGCGACAGCAAGGGCGACGACAAGGATCGCATGGCCGAGTTGGCCCTCAAGCTCGACGAGTTGCAGACCATTCTGCACGCCAACAGCCAGCGCCGCGTATTGCTCGTGTTGCAAGGCATGGACACCGCCGGCAAGGACAGCACCATTCGCGCGGTGTTCCAGAACGTCGATCCGCTCGGTATTCGCGTCGCCAACTTCAAGGCGCCGACGCCCGCGGAGCTGGCACGCGACTTCCTGTGGCGTGTCCACCGGGTCGTGCCGGCGGCGGGCGAGTTGGTAATCTTCAACCGAAGTCACTACGAAGACGTGCTCATCACACGCGTGCACGACTGGATCGACGCCGAAGAGTGCAAGCGGCGCTACACGCACATCAATAACTTCGAGCGGCTGCTCACGGATAGCAACACACGCATCATCAAGTGCTTCCTGCATATCTCATTCGACGAGCAGCGCAAGCGCTTGCAAGAGCGTGTCGACGACCCGAACAAGCACTGGAAATTCGAGATCACCGATCTCAAGGAACGCAGCTTCTGGCCGCAATACGCCAAAGCGTATGCGGCCGCGCTGTCGGCCACTTCGACGGAATATGCGCCGTGGTATATCGTCCCGTCCGACTCAAAGCGACACCGTAACCTGATGGTGGCCGAGCTGCTGGTCCAGGCGATGACCGATCTGAAGCTGTCCTATCCGCCCGGAAGACCCGATCTGGTGGGCCTGAAGGTGGAATGACGCGGCATCGACCGCGTCAAGCGTCCGGCCGACCGCCATCGGTCCAACGATGCTCCGACATTTCGGTTCTGCGGGCCGGCCTGGTCGAGGCGTCGGCCGCGCAGTGATCGCTTCAGGGGACTGCGCGGACATCCCTCATCCGCGTACACGGGCATGCAATGTGCCTTGTGAAACCGCTGAATAACGACGTCGGTGCGCGACGTTGTGAATACTCTCGCTGCGGTTGGGCCAATTCTGATGGCCGCGACAATCCGCGGGGCGGCGCCGATTCCCGGCGATCCGCGTCCCACCTCGTTCCGAGTGACCTCGAAGGCGCCGCTTCGCACTATGACGAAGTGCCTCGGCTTATCGGAATTGATGCGCGAATGGGGACTTTCTTGCTATGCGGAATTGTCAATTTGCGAAAAATTCAGATAGCACGCGATAACGCAGTGCTTCGTGTTCAGGCATAAATCGCCCCTGTCGCCACGCAGGGATGTCAACGCTTTGCTGCGCGACATTTCCAATCGATTAGCTCAGGAAGAGGGGTATGGACATGCAAGCAAACGAGGGCGCACTCGTGCAGATGAAGAACAAGATGATCGGCCGATTGAACAAGCGCCATCAGCGTGGTGTGACGTTGGTCGAGTTGTCCGTCGCCGTGGCGGTGATGGGCCTGATCATGGCCGGGGCGATGGTGGGTGTGCCCAGGCTGATGAACTCCGTGCGTGTGAATCAGGAGATCAAGGACTGGCAGATGGCCGTGGTGTCGATTCAGAACGCTGTGCTGTCCGGGCAGTTGACCGCCAAGACGACCGCGCAGGATATGGACAAAATGGGCATGTTCGGCTCGATTACGCCGTCGCCTGCAGGAACGGCGGGGGAATATCTGAACCGATTCGGCGGGACGCTGAAAATGGAACCTATCAGCACCGCAATCGCCAATGGGCCGAATTTCGGGGTGAAGGTGACGTCGGAGGAAGTGCCGAGCGATCAGTGCCAAAAGTTCATGACCACGCTGCACGCGAACTTCGCAACGGTCACTGTGAACGGCACGAATCTCAAGGATCTGAAGACGCCTTTCAATATGGGTAACCTCGCGACGGCGTGCCAATCCTCGAATGCAAGTGGCAGCGATGGAGCTCAAAAGAACGATCTGACCAAGGCGAAACTCGAGTTCACCATCAGCGGCTCCTGATCCCAATGATCGAACCGCATCCGACGTTTCGGCATTGAATTCGACGTGAGGAAAACATGCACATCAAAAAGGTGCTGACCGCTGCGGTCGCGTCAACCGTTTGGTCGAGCACGGCTTTTGCTTTCGCGGCCTCTCAGGAGGCGCATGGATCGCCCGGTCTGCGCATCGCCTTCGCCAGCCACAAGCCGCTGATGTCGGGCGAGGCAGGGCCTGCGGCGATGTCGCAACGTCCGATCGGGCGCGCAGTTGACGAGCGCGCAGTCGAGGCGTCTACGTCGAACGATGTGTCGCCGGACGTGACCTCGATCCCCGAGGCGGTACCGCAAGTCGCTGCGTCGCAGCTGCAGGCGCCGCAGGAGCCGCTCGCGCACGCAGCGCAAGCGGCTGCGTCGACCGATGTGTCGCCGGATGTGTCGACGGATGTGACCTCGATGCCCGAAGGGGCATCGCAAACCGCAGCGTCGCAGGCGCCGCTCGCGCCGGTCGAAGTGCGGGCGCTTCTGGAACTCTTCATGTCGCCCGGCGACGGCCGTGTCTCGGTGGCGCTTCAGCGCTATCTGGAAGAGCATGGCTGGCAACTCGCCTGGGAAATCGACCGTGACTTTCCCATCGAATATCCGGCGACGTTTACGGGCGATTTTCTTGGCATCGTCGAGCAGATCGTGGTCTCGCTGCAGAACACCGACGCGCCGATTCGCGTGAAAGTCTATGAGGCCAACCGCGTGCTGCGCGTCGTTCACGCCACACAATAACAAGCGCTGCGCACCCCCCCGGCGCGGCCATCATCTCGGAAGCGGTAATCCATGAGTAAGCGACTTGGCGTGTTGTGCGCCACAACGTTTCTGACGGCGTGCGGCACACCCGGCATGCTCTCCACGACCGACGCTAACGTCTCAGAGGCGCGCACGAACGCGCAATCGGCGTTCGAGACGCACTCGGCAACCCCGATTCGCGCCATCGAACACGTTGAAGGGGCGTGGCTGGCGAAGCGCTCGGTGCCGATCAACGCCTCGGTAGCGTTACCGGAAATCTTCAAGCGAAACGTGCGCTTTTCCACCGGCGCACCGTTGCCGATGTCGGTGGTACTCGCGCAGGTCGCACGCGGCAACGGCCTGACCGTACGCATGGCCTCCGATGTGTCGTGCGCTGCTGGCCGAGGGGGGGGCGGTAATGGCGGCGGCAATGGCGACAGAAACGGCGGCGGCAGTCCGGCAAACCTTTTCCAGATCAACTGTGCCGACACGGGCGAGCCGACCGTGCCGCTGCAATACGCCGGCACGCTCTCCGGCCTGCTCGATACCATTGCACACCGTACGGGCACGCACTGGACCTATCGCGACGGTGTCGTGCACTTCGCGCGTTATGTCACACGGACCTTCCAGATCAAGATGATGCCTGGCAGTTCGTCGTACCGGGCGTCGGTGGGCAAGGCCTCGCAGATGAAGGCCGATCGCGGCGCGTCGGGCGGCGGCGGTCCAAGCGGCTCGGCGGGTGGGGTCGATCTGAGCTTTAACGCCGACGCCAATGTGAGTGTCGAATCGGAACTCGATTACTGGGCCGACCTTGTCAGAACGGTGAGAGACATGCTCTCCGAGGGAGGGCGTGTCACGCCGTCCGTGGTGACGAGTTCGCTTGTGGTCAGCGACACGGCCGACGTCATCGAGCGCGTGGCGAGCTACATCGATGCAGAGAATGCCGTGCTCGGCCGTCAGGTCAAGTTGCGCGTTCAGGTGTATTCCGTCTCGCTCGAGGAGAACTCGGCCACTGGCGTCGACTGGGATCTGGTGTACCAGGCCGCGAGCGGCATCACATTGGGACTGGCGGGTCCCGCCGCCGGCGGCGCGCTGATGGCGCGCAAAGGCGGGTTGCAGCTCAACAAGATCGATAGCGGCAGATTCCGGGGGACCGGGGCCTTCATCCGGGCGCTCAGCCAGCAGGGGCGGGTGAGTACCGTGATCGACACCACGGTCGTCACGCTGAACAATCAGCCGGCGCCCGTCGCCGTCACTCAGAATCAGGGCTTTGTCGCGCAAACGAAGATGACGCCCGGCAACTATGGCGGACAAGCCGTCGTGACGGCCGAGCAGTCGGTGTTGACGACGGGCTTCGTGATGAACCTGTTGCCGACGCTGATGGACAACCGAAGCGTGATGCTGCAAGTGCAGATCGATATGTCCGACCTTCGCAAGCTCGACAAGATCAATTTGCGCACGGGCAAGGAAACGCCCAGCGGCACCAACGCGGGGGGGGGCGATTCCGGTTCGGACGTGAGCGCAGAAATCGGCCCGGATGGCGTGAAGGTGGGCGTTGGCGGCAAGGAGGAACGCGGAAGTGGCGATGACGGTCTCGGCGTCGGTACGTTCATGCAGCTACCGATCACGGCGTCGATACAGACCATGCAGCGTGCGTCGCTCAAGTCGGGCGATACGCTGGTGCTCAGCGGCTTCCGCCGCAAGGACGATTCGACCGATCGCGACGGCATCTTCAACTACGAAGGCGGCACCAAGGAGGCGCGGCAGCAGGTCAAGGAAGTCGTCATCCTGATTTCGCCGGAACTGACCGAGGGCGTGTGATATGACACGCATATTGTCCAACCAGCTCGTGGTCGGCGCGCAGTGGGAGACGTTGATCGGCCTTCAGAAGGAGCCGACAGAAATTCGCGGTCTCGCCAGGAGCCGCGATGCGTCGCACTTCGCCGTTGCCGACGACGGTGCCGGCACGCGCACCGTCGGACTGTTTGCGATCGACACCGGCGTCAATGCGCAAGGCGCAGCCCATCACTATGCGTTGGGCGCCGTGCTGGGGGCGATGGTCGACGGACCGAACGTCGCATTCGTGCATGCGGATCCCGACGATCCCTCGACAACGCTCTTCCTCACCTTGCGTGATCACCGTCCGGAACTGGATCTGGTGATACCGGCCTCCGAAGTGCCGGCAAGGCTGGAGCAATGGGCCGCGGAGATCGACGGCGGGATCAAGACCGTCGGCATCGCACCGCCGAATTGCCGCAGCGCCGACGTGGCGCTCACGCTCGACGACATCGCAAAGCACGTGCGCGAGGAGCCGCTGGGCGAGGCGCGTCTGCAAGCGGTGCGCAGGCCGTTGCCGGCGCGGCAACTGAAAGTCGCCGCTATCTCGCTCGTCGCGCTCTCGCTTCTCGCGGGCGCCGGCTGGTGGGGGTGGACCTGGTATGACGACATGCAGAAGGCGAAGCTTGCGGCCGCCAACCGGGTCGATCCCGTCGACGCCTACAAACAGGCGCTGGCACGGGCGATTGCCGCGGAGCCCTTCGCGGCAGGCGCGTCGTTTGCGCGACGCCTGCAGTACGCGATTCAGACATTGCCGGCGAGCGCGGGCGGATGGCGTCCCGCTGCCATCGAGTGCGACGTCAATCGCTGCGAGATTCAGTGGCGTCGCCAGGAAGGCGGCACATTCGATCTGCTCCTCTCCCAGCGGCCGAATGCCCAGATCGTCGACCTTGATAACGCCACGGAATCCATGACGCCGCCCGACACCCGCCCGCCAGTGCCGAAGCAGGCCGCAGCGACGGCGGCCCCGGGCGCCGCCGAGGGCCCCGGCGATGACAATGACGAAGACGAGTACGACGATGGCGATGCGCGGGTGACGCCCGTGCCGCGCACGCAGTTTCTGCGCACGGCGGGCGCCCGTCTGCAATCGCTTGGCGACTACGGCATGGATATCTCGCTCACGATGGCCCAACCCCTGGTCAACGCACCTGCCTCGGTGACCTCGCGCAACGACGTACCGCCGCCGATCGCCAAGGGGGAGTGGAAGATGGCTGGGCATCTGGCGTTCGTCGATTCCGTCGCCGGCCTGATGATGCGTGCCGGCAACATGTCGTTGCACGAGTTGAAGATCGTGATCGACGACACCAAACCTGTCTTCTCCGCTCAAGGAACCTACTATGTTCATTAAGCTTCGTCCGACGGTATGGCTCGCGATGGCCGTCATCGCATCGCTGTCGGTGCCGGTCATGTCGGTGCGCGCCGAAGAGACGATCGATACCTTTGCGCGCGCTCACCTCAAGTCCTCTCAGGAGGCCGCAGACTCGTCGAACGGGACGAATGGGACGAACGGCGCTGGGTCGTCGTCAGCGAAGGGCGCGAAGTCCGAGGTGCCGCCCGAGTTGCTCTTCATTCACGGCGTCGACGACACCACGGTCGCCTATCTGCGCGTCGATGGCCGGTTCGGCTACAGCGTAAGCGACGGCGACCGGTTCGGCGACTGGCAGGTCGTGAAGATCGGCAGCGACTTCGTGGACGTGGCGCGAGGCGGCAAGCCAAGTCGCCTGCTCCTGCCCAATGCGATGGGGCCGGTCCAGGCGAACAGTGCAAGACTGGGTGCTTCGGGGCGGCGCAATGGCGAAGATTTCTGATCGATTTCAGGCGGCGTTCTCGCGCGTCAACTCGCGCGGCGGTACCGTTGCACGCCCCATTGCCGACCTTCGCATCGAAGATATTCAGACGCAGGGCTGGCGTCAGGATCTCGGAATCACGCTGGCAGGCGCAGAAAACGGCTCGCTGGTGCTCGTGGCCATCAAGCCGCGTCTGTTTCTGGTGCTGCTCGAGCACACGACGTTTGTGCGCATGCAGGGCTCCGACCTGCTCGCTCGCTTCGAACAGGCGGTGCGGGCGACGCACCGGCTCGATCTCGAAGGTGTCTACGTCGGTACGACGGAAGAGATACTGCTCATGCAGTCGCGGCTGCAGCAGCAGGGCGACGCGGGAGCACGAACCGAGGAGCAGCGCACCGGAGCCTATCGAAACTTCGATCTGATCATCGAGCGCGCCATCGATGCGGGTGCCTCCGACATTCATTTCGAATTTCGCGAAGGCCATCATGTGCGCGTGCGCATGCGCATTCACGGCAAGCTGCGCGCGACAAGCGAGCTGGATCGCCTGTCGCGCGACTACCATGCGATGCTCGACGCCGTCTCGGCGGCCTACAATTCGCGCGCCGACCCCAGTAGCCGAAGTCACAATCACTTCGACGAGGATCAGCATCAGAGTTGCTCGATTCCCCTTAACCTGCGCAATCGCAAGTATCAATTGCGCTTGCAGAGCATCAAGGAGAATCGCGGCGTCGATGTCGTTTTGCGGCTGCTCGTCAACGAAGCCGTGGACGACGATGTGATGTCGCTTGCCGAACTCGGCTATTCCGACGATCAGGTCGAAGTGTTGGAGAACGCCGTGCATCGCAGCCCCGGTCTGACCATCATCGCGGGCGAGACCGGCTCGGGAAAATCGACGACATTGCGCACCATGATGATGTACGAGCGCGACGCCGGTAAGAAATTCTTCTCCATCGAGGATCCGGTCGAGTATATCCAGCCGCATGTGACGCAAATACCGATTCAGCGGCGCGCCGAGGACGGTCACGGCGAATCGGCGTTCGGTGCTGCGGCAAAGGTGCTGCTGCGTGGCGACCCGGACAAGCTGATGCCGGGCGAGATCCGCGACGTCGAGACGGGGTCCTTCGCGAAATCGATGACCGAGACCGGCCACCAGGTGCTCTCGACCGTGCACGCGTCGAGCGCCTTCGGCATTATTCCGCGTCTGGTCAGCGACGAAATCGGCATGCCGGTCTCGGCTGTGACCTCACCGAACTTTCTCACCGCGATGGTGTACCAGAAGCTCATTCCGGTGTTGTGCGATCACTGCAAACTGCCGGCTGCCGGGCAACTGCCTGACACGACGTTGCGCGTCATCGGCGACCTTGGCATCGATACGGCGCGTGTACGCGTGGCGGGGCCGGGGTGTGAGCACTGCAAGGGCCGGGGCACAGCGGGGCAGACGGTCGTGGCCGAGGTGTGCGAGTTGAACGACGAATTGCTGGATCTGCTGCGTCAGTCGAAGTTCTGGGACGCGCAGCGGTACTGGCGAGCCCATCACGATGGGGATCTCACGAGTCCTGTCATGTACGGAAAATCGGCGATGGAACATGCGATCTACAAGATGTCGCAAGGGCGCGTCGACCCGCTCGATATCGAAGCCGCTTTCTATAAGCTCAAGAAGTTCCAGATATGGAAAGGGGGCTCAACGTCGCCTCAGCCGCCGCGTCGTCTCGCGAGTGTGTAACTCATCGTCATGAAATTTGTCTGAACCGCAGCTCAATTACGCAGCTCAATTTCCTATGCTCGAAGCCGCCAATCGTCTGCTTGCCAAACTGTCTCCTGCGCGTGAACCGTATCCGGGCCTGAGTCGAGCGAAACGCTACTTTCGCAAGATGCGGGCGAAGTTCTATAGCGACTTTGCCGATGCCATCGAGGACGGTGCCAATCCGTTCGAGCTTTTCTCACGTCGATATGCACGTGCCAAGGAGCGGCGCAGCCCGATGGCGCCGCTCTATGCCATCTGGCGTGACCGCGCGAGCTCGAAGAATCTGAGAAAGTCGTGGCAGGGTACGATTCCCGACGAAGATCTGATCGTGATTTCCGCCGGAGAGAAGGGCGATCTGGCGGGCACGCTGCGCTTTCTGGCGCGTGTGGTCACTCTGCAGCAGCAGACACGCGCGGCGATCGCCGGGGCCGTGGTGCTGCCGATCTTCATGTCGGTGCTGCTCGCCGCGATCCAGTTGGGCGTGGCCTACGGCATGATGCCCATCATGACCGAGATCATGCCGCCAGAGCTGTTTCCACTCGTGGGCGCGGGGCTGTATATCGTGTCGGGCTTCGTGGCGAATTGGTGGCCGTTGCTCTACGGCGTGCCGGTCTTGGCGGTGGTGGCGATTTCGCTATCGCTGAGCCGATGGACCGGGCCGCTGCGGCGACGCGTCGACAATTTCGGCCCTTACGCCGTGTATCGCGACGTGCGCGCAGGCGAGTTCCTCGTGGCGCTGGCCGCGCTCACGGGTGCCAAGACGTCGGTGTTCGACGCCATTTCGCTGATGCTCGCTGGCGCCTCGCCCTGGATGCGTTCTCACCTGTTGCGCATGCGTGCGTCGCTCAAGAGCGAGCGAAGCATGGTCAAGGCGATGGACACCGGCATCTTCAATGAGGAGGTCTTCGATCGTCTGGTCGAATACTCGGGGCGCAGCAATTTCGACGCCGGTATTCGCAAGATCGGCCTGATGACCATCGAAGAAGTCGCGGAGCGTATCAAGATCCGCTCTGCCATGCTGCGCTCGGTGCTGATGGCGCTGGTCGGTCTGACGATTATCTTCACCGTGGGCGGCATGCTGCAGATCGGCCATGCGGCTGGCGAATACGCGGAGTCGATGTTCTGACGATGTCATCCCTGATCGATACGCTTGGATATGCGTTTCGGGCGTTGCCGCGTGAGGTTGTCGTTGCGGCCATGGCGATGTTGGGTCTGCTCGTGGGCAGCTTTCTGAACGTCGTCGTGTGCCGGCTGCCGCGCATGCTGGAGGCGCAGTGGTCGCGCGAGGCCGCCGCGTGGGCCGATGAGGTGCCACCGGTCACGCCTGCGTTCAACCTCGCGTGGCCGCCGTCGCACTGCCCGCGTTGCGAGGCGCGCATTGCGGCGCGCCACAATTTCCCGGTATTGAGCTTCGCATTCCTGCGCGGGCGATGCGCGCATTGCCGCGCGGCCATCTCCCTGCGCTATCCGCTCGTCGAACTGGCGGTGGGCGTCATGTTCGCGAGCGTCGCGTGGACGTTCGCGCCGTCGATGCAATTTCTCACGATGTTCGCATGGTGCGGTTTCGGGGCGACGTTGCTGGCGCTCACGCTGATCGATATCGATCAGCGATTGTTACCCGATGCACTGACATTGCCGCTGCTGTGGGCGGGCTTGCTGTGCAGCGTGGCAGGCCTGACACTGCCCATCGATCAAGCCGTGCTCGGCGCCGCGTTGGGTTACGGCGTCATGGGGGCGATTGCGGGGGCATATCGGGCGCTGACCGGCGAAGACGGGCTCGGCGGCGGCGACGCCAAGCTCGTCGCTGCGTGTGGCGCCTGGCTGGGCTGGATCGGCGTTCCGCTGATGCTGGCGTTCGGCGCAGTGGCAGCGACGCTCGCCTTCGCCGCATTTGCCGTGTGGCGCGGCCGCGCGTTGCGCGAGCCGCTGCCGTTCGGTCCGTGGTTGAGTTTGGGGGCGCTGGCGAGCCTGCTGTGGGGCGAGCCGCTACTGGACCTGTGGCTGCGCCCGGGCGGCTAACGGCGTCGCAGAGCGTTGCGCTGCGGCGTCCGCTGGCGACGGTTCCATGCGCGGCGTCGGCACCGAAGTGCGTGCCAATATCAGGTCTGCGGCTTTTTCACCGATCATCATCGAGGGGGCGTTGGTATTGCCGCCGATAAGCGTGGGCATGATCGACGCATCGACCACGCGCAAGCCCTCCACGCCGCGCACCTTCAGTTCCGTGTCGACGACCGACGCCGCATCGCTACCCATGCGGCATGTGCCGACCGGGTGATAGATGGTGTCGGCGCGCGCACGGATCAGCGCCGTGAGCGCTTCGTCGGACTCGACGCCCCGACTGTGCAACTCCTCGCCGCCGAACCGCGCGAGCGAGGGCGCCGCGAGAATCCGGCGAATCACGCGCACGCCGCGCAGCAATGTGTCGACGTCTTCCTGCGCCTGCAGAAAGGCCGGGTCGATCTGCGGCGCGTCGCGCATGTCGGCGCTCGCCAGCGTCACGCGTCCGCGGCTTTTGGGACGCAGCACGCACGCGTGCAACGACAGGCCGCGCCGCAGGTGCAGGCGACGATTGTGGTCGTCGCAGATGCCCACCAGAAAGTGCATCTGCAAATCGGGGAGGGCGAGTGACGGATCGCTCTTGAGGAACCCGCCCGCCTCGGCCACGTTACTGGCGAACAGGCCGCGCCGCGCGCGCAGATAGTCCAGCCCCTGCGTGAGCAGATGCCACAACCCTGCGGGCGTGTAGCCGACCAGATCGCGATGCGCGACGTACTTGTTGATGATGAAGTCGATGTGATCCTGCAGGTTCTCGCCGACCCCCGGCGCATCCACGCGAACCTCCAATCCATGCGCGCGCAGATGCTCGGCAGGACCGATTCCCGAACACATCAGCAACTGCGGCGAATTGAATGCCCCGGCGCTGAGCACGACTTCCGCGCGGGCGTGCATTGTCTCCAACGCGCCTCGCCGTTGCAGTTTGATGCCGGTCGCCCGTTTGCCATCGAAGACAATGCGCTGCACGAGCGCATCGGTGACGACATGGAGATTCGCCCGCGATTTCCCATGCAGATAAGCGCGCGCGGCATTCCAGCGCTGCCCGTCCTTTTGCGTCACCTGATAGACGCCCGCGCCTTCGTATTGCGGGCCGTTGAAGTCGTCGCTGACCGGAAACCCGGCTTCGCGTGCCGCGTCGACATAATGCTGCGAGAACGGATTGACCGTGCGCAGATCGGCAACATTGAGCGGACCGCCGGTGCCGTGCCACGCGTTGGCGCCGCGCTCGTTGTTTTCATTGCGGCGGAAGTACGGCAGCACATCGTCCCATCCCCAGCCGGTGCAGCCAGCCTGCGCCCACGCGTTGTAATCGTCCGGATGGCCGCGCGTGTAAATCATGGCGTTGATCGAACTCGAGCCGCCCAGACCGCGTCCGCGCGGCTGATAGCCTTGACGGCCCGCCAATCCCTGCTGCGGCGTCGTGCGATAGGCGTAGTTGCGGCGCGAGCGAAACGGCACCAATGCGGCGAGACCGAGCGGCAGCCGTATGAGGAAGCTGTCGTCGGGCGGGCCCGCTTCGATGAGCGCGACCGTGCAGCCCGGCGCACCGTCGGCCAATCGCGCGGCCAGCGCGCAGCCGGCCGAGCCACCGCCGACGATGATGTAGTCGTAGTCCATGCTGTCATCCTCCCTTGGATGGGCACTGCATCAATGGCTTTCTTGACGTCTTGTTCTTTGTCTTCTACCAAGCGTTCTACGCTTTTTTTCTTGTGCCGCGCTGCACGGTGCACGCCTCATGGGCGGCACTTTGCAGCGGCACTCATTGTAGGCAGAGATTCCCTGTGTCCGGGGGGGAAGTGAAGCATTCCTCTAATTTGTGCAAGCGCACGAGCCTAGCCGCTATGATGAAATGATCCACTTGGCGTGACCGTCCAATACGACCTATGAGCCGATGAGCCGATGGTTCGATGAGCATGTGGGCATACGGAGACACGGATGACTGAAGTCTGGCAGACCCACGACGTCACCAATCAGGTGCCGCCGCTCACGGATTACAACCTCTACGCGACCGATGCGGCGCTGCAGGCCGCTGTTGCGGCCTTCGACGCGGACTGGCACGCCAAGGCGCTACATCGCCAGGGGGCTCGACTCGGCGAAGCGGAGGTTCAACAGTGGGCGGAGGCGGCCAATCGTCACGCGCCGGAACTGCAATCGTTCGATCCTCAAGGGAATCGCATCGATCACGTCGAATTCCATCCGGCGTGGCATGCCCTGATGCACCTGTTGCGCGGTGCACAACTGCAATCGCTGCCATGGGCGCATCCGCGTGCCGGTGTGATGGCGGCGCGTACGGCGTCGTATTTTCTTCACGCGCAGAACGAAGCGGGCGCGTTGTGTCCCACCACCATGACGTTCGCCAGCATTCCCGTGCTCGCCAAGGACCCTGCGCGCTTCGCGTCGATCAAGGACAAGTTGCTCGCGCCGCAGCACGACCCGCGCGACGTGCCGTTCGCGCAGAAGCACGCCATGCTCATCGGCATGGGGATGACGGAAAAGCAGGGTGGCTCGGACGTGCGGACCAACACCACCACGGCGACCGATTGCGGCGACGGCGCGTTCTCGCTCGTGGGTCACAAGTGGTTCTTCTCCGCGCCGCAGAGCGACGCGCATCTGGTGCTCGCGCGAGACAGCGACAGCGATGCGCTTTCCTGTTTCTTCGTGCCACGCTATGCACCGGACGGCCGCAAGAACGCGGTGCAGATTCAGCGTCTCAAGGACAAACTCGGCAATCGATCCAACGCGAGCAGCGAAGTCGAATTGCAGGGGGCCTACGGCACGCGCGTCGGCGCGCCCGGGCGTGGCATTCCAACGATCATCGAGATGGCGACCTACACGCGGCTCGACTGCGTGATCGGCAGTGCGGCGATGATGCGCACGGGCGTCGTGCAGGCGATTCACCACGCGCGGCATCGCTCGGCGTTTGGTGCGAAGCTCATCGATCAGGATCTGATGACGACGGTGCTCGCGGACCTGGCGCTGGAATCGGAGGCGGCGACGTGGCTGGCGATGCGACTTGCCCGGGCGTTCGATGCGAATGCGTCTGACGACGATTCGCCCATCGAGCGTGCGTGGCGACGCATTGTGCTGCCTGCGGCGAAGTTCTGGGTGTGCAAGCGCGCGCTCGAACTTGCAGGTGAGTGCATGGAGGTGTGGGGCGGCAACGGGTACGTCGAGACGGGGCCGCTGGCGCGGCTGTATCGCGAGGCGCCGGTCAACTCGATCTGGGAAGGGTCTGGCAACGTGATGTGTCTCGATGTGTTGCGCGCCATGAGCCGTGAACCCGACGTCGCACAATGCTGGTTTCAATGGCTCGCCGAACGCACGGGCTCGCATGCCACGCTGCGCGCTGCACTCGCACAGGTGCATGGCTGGCTGGCCGGCGCTGCGCCGACCCACGCCGTGCGCGCGCGCACCATCGCACAGCAGATTGTCTTGCTCGCTCAGGCGGCCTTGTTGCTTGAGCATGCGCCGTCCGAATTGGCGCACGGCTTCATCGAGAGCCGATTCTCGACGAGCGGCGGGCGGGTCTACGGTGTCTTGCCGGATTCGCTCCCGGTGGCTGTGCAACGCGCCTGGCTCGACCGGGCATTTCTCGCATAACGCATAACGACATATCGACGGCGCTGTGCAGCACTCACGCGTGCTGCCAGCGACCCAAGGGAGGAGAAGACATGGGATTCAACCATGAGTTGGACAGTTTGCATGAGGCGGTGCCGGCATCGTCGGCCGTTGACGGATCGGCGCACGACGACGATCTCGCGCGCACGTTGCTGATGCCTCGCTTCGAAGCGATGCGACAGGCTCACGATGCTTCGCCGCAAGTCGACTGGCCAACGCGCAAGCGTCACCTCAAGGCGCTGCAAGCGATGCTGCACAAGTTTCGGGAGCCGTTCGCCCGCGCCATCGATGAGGATTTCGGCGGACGCTCGGCACAGGAAACGGACATGCTCGAACTGTTCCCGTCACACGGCAACCTGAAGCATGCGCTCGCGCATACGCGTGGCTGGATGCGGGGCTCGCGCGGCTGGGCGAATCTGTGGTTGTTGCCCGCGCGACGGGCGCTGGTGCCGCAGCCGCTGGGGGTCGTGGGCGTGATCGTGCCGTGGAATTACCCTCTGTTTCTCGCCGTCGGGCCGCTCACCGATGCGCTGGCGGCGGGCAATCGGGTGATGATCAAGGTCTCGGAGGTTACGCCGCGTTTCGCCGAAGTATTCGCGGGCGCGGTGAGCGAGACCTTCCCGCCGGATTGGGTGACGGTGGTGACCGGCGATGCACAGGTCGCGCGCGCGTTCTCGACACTGCCGTTCGATCATCTGTTGTTTACGGGGGCGACGTCGATTGGCCATCACGTGATGCGTGCGGCGAGCGAGCACCTCACGCCGGTAACGCTCGAGCTCGGTGGCAAGTCGCCTGCGATCATCGGTCCGGGGGCGCGGTGGGAACACGCCGTGGAGCGGGTCATGCTCGGCAAGCTGGTCAACGCGGGACAGACCTGCGTGGCGCCCGACTATGTGCTCGTGCCGCGCGAAAAGCTCGACGCCTTCGTGACAACGGCGCGCCAAGTGGCCGCACGTCTGTACCCGGACGCCGTGAACAATCCACAGTACACGAGCATCGTGTCGGCGCGGCATTTCGATCGGCTGTCGGGGCTGGCGGGTGAGGCCACCGCACAGGGCGCCACATCGCACGCACTCTTCGACGCGCCAGCGCAGGCATCACGCAGACGTTTGCCGCCCGTGGTGCTCACCGGCGTGCACGACGGCATGCGCGTGATGCGCGAGGAGATTTTCGGGCCGCTGTTGCCCGTGGTGCCCTACGACGATCTGGATGCGGCCATTGCCTACGTCAACGAGCGCCCGCGTCCGCTCGCCCTTTACGTGTTCGATACCGACAACGCGCGCATTGGCCGCGTGATCGACGGCACGATTTCCGGTGGCGTGACGATCAACGACACGCTGCTGCACGTTGCCGAGCACGCGCTGCCGTTCGGTGGCGTGGGGGCGTCGGGGATGGGCGGGTACCACGGCGAAGCGGGCTTTCGTACGTTCTCGAAGGAGAAGCCGATCTTCCGGCAGGCGCGCTGGAACGGCGCCGGGCTGCTCAATCCGCCCTACGGCAAAGTATTTGCCGCGATGATCCGGCAATTGCTGCGCTGAAGTCCGGCGTTCGGCATCCGGGGGCTCGATAAAACAAAACCCCCGCCGGTTCGACCCGAGCGGGGGTTTCGTTTGACGGCCAGCGGTCGAGACCGATGGCCGTCGTACAGGCGATGCCGGGATCAGGCCACGGCGCGCAGGCCGGCGTCGGCCAGCAGGGCGTCGGCACGGTCGGTCGCTTCCCACGAGAATTCCGGCTCTTCACGGCCGAAGTGACCATAGGCGGCCGTCTTCTCGTAGATCGGACGCAGCAGGTCGAGCATCTGGATAATGCCCTTCGGACGCAGATCGAAGTGCTTCTCGACCAGCTCGGCAATGCGCTGATCGCTGATCTTGCCGGTGCCGAAGGTATTGACCATGACCGATGTCGGACGCGCCACGCCGATGGCGTACGAGACCTGAATCACGCACTTCGACGCCAGACCGGCAGCCACGATGTTCTTCGCGACGTAACGCCCGGCGTAGGCTGCCGAGCGGTCGACCTTCGACGGGTCCTTGCCCGAGAACGCGCCACCGCCGTGCGGCGCGGCGCCGCCGTAGGTGTCGACGATGATCTTGCGGCCCGTGAGGCCGGCATCGCCCTGCGGGCCACCGATCACGAAACGGCCGGTCGGGTTCACCAGGAACTTGATCTCGCCCTTGATCAGGTCGGCCGGCAGCACCGGCTTGATGACCTCTTCGATCACGGCTTCACGCAGGGCTTCCAGCGCGATGTCCGGATGGTGCTGCGTCGAGAGCACGACGGTGTCGATGCTGTGCGGGCGGCCGTTTTCGTACTTGATGGTGACTTGCGACTTGGCGTCCGGGCGCAGCCACGGCAGACGGCCATCACGGCGCACCTGCGACTGCCGCTCGACGAGGCGGTGCGACAGATAGATCGGCAGCGGCATGAGTTCCGGCGTTTCGTCGCAGGCGTAGCCGAACATCAGGCCCTGGTCGCCAGCCCCCTGGTCGAGGTTGTCGTCATGCGCGCGGTCCACGCCCTGGGCAATGTCGGGCGACTGACGGTCGTAGGCGACCAGCACGGCGCAACCCTTGTAGTCGATACCGTAGTCGGTATTGTCGTAGCCAATGCGGCGGATGGTGTCGCGTGCGACTTGCTGGTAATCGACCGTGGCGAAGGTGGTAATTTCACCGGCCAGCACGACGAGCCCCGTGTTGCAAAGCGTTTCGGCGGCAACGCGTGCGTGCTTGTCCTGCTTCAGGATGGCGTCGAGAACGGCGTCCGAAATCTGGTCGGCAACCTTGTCCGGGTGACCTTCGGAAACCGATTCGGAGGTAAAGAGATAGTCGTTCGCCACTTCTGGCTCCTCTAAACGAATTTGGCGACTCACGTAGCCGTCATCGGAGGGGAAGCGGCGACGCTTTAGCGGAAAATTGGTCGAATGCGCTGCCAGGATAGGGTGGCACATTCGAATCGCCCCGCAAGTTGTCAGTTAACTCGGCGATGTCGATTATTATACGCCCCTGAAGAAATCTTGCTTGCGACATGGCAACCACTCCCAAGAAATCCCTCGGGTACTACCTGAGCGTCGGTCTGTTGCGGGCGCTCAACCTGCTGCCTTATAGCTGGGTCGCGCGCTTTGGCGCGGGCGTCGGTCAAGTGCTGTACCTGATTCCGAGCGCCCGAAAGCGGGTCGTGCACACCAATTTGCGGCTGTGTTTCCCGCATTGGGACGAAGCCACGCGCGAGCGCGTCGCCAAGGCCTCGTTCGTGCATGCGATTCGCAGCTATGCCGAGCGCAGCGTGCAATGGTTTGCCGACGGAAAGAAGCTCGAGCGGCTGATCGAACTCGACTCGGCGGTCGACCTGCTGGCCCCGGACATGCCGCCGACGATTCTGCTCGGATTCCACTTCGTGGGCATCGAGGCCGGCTCGATATTCATCAATTATTCGCTGCACCGGCCGTGCGCGTCGCTCTATACGCCGATGTCGAACCCGGCGTTCGACGCCATGGCCCGCGAGCAGCGCGGACGCTTCGACGCAGAAATGATCGCGCGCGGCGACAGCGCCCGCGACGTGCTACGCATGTTCCGCAAAGGCAAGCCCGTCATGCTGGCGGCCGACATGGACTACGGGGCGCGAAACTCCACGTTCGTGCCGTTCTTCGGTGTTCAGACCTGCACGCTGACATCCGTTTCTCGCCTCGCCGAAGTCGGCCGGGCGCAGATCCTGCCGTTCATCGGCGAGGTACTGCCGAACTACAAGGGCTACCGCCTGAAGGTGTTCCCTGTGTGGGAAAACTATCCGAGCGGCGACCCCAACGCCGACGCACGCCGAATGAACGCGTTCCTCGAAGAGCAGATTCTCAAGATGCCGGAGCAGTACTACTGGGTGCACAAGCGCTTCAAGACGCGCCCGCCCGGCGAGCCGGGTGTGTATTGACCGGCATCGGATGCGCGTCGACCTTCTCCACTACAATAGCGGCATGAAGCTCAAATTCACCAAGATGCAGGGCGCCGGAAACGACTTCGTCGTGATAGACGGCATCTCGCAGGCCATCGATTTCACGCCCGAACAGTGGCGTGCGCTCGCCGACCGCCATTTCGGCGTCGGCGCGGATCAGCTCTTGCTCGTCGAACGCTCGACACAACCCGGCGTGGACTTCCGCTATCGCATTTTCAACGCCGACGGCGGCGAGGTGGAACATTGCGGCAACGGTGCGCGGTGCTTCGTCAAGTTCGTGCGCGACACAGGGCTTACCGACAAGCGTACGGTGCGCGTCGAGGTTCAGCAGGGCGTCATCACGCTCACCATGCGCGACGACGGTCAGGTCAGCGTGGATATGGGGGCACCGATCCTCACGGCGTCTGACGTACCGTTCGACGCCAGCGGTCTGGAAGGCCGCCGCGAGGGCAACGATACGCTCTGGCCGCTCGACGTGGCCGGCGAGACGACGTGGATTTCCGTCGTCTCGATGGGCAATCCGCATGCCGTGCAAGTCGTGGACGACGTCGATACCGCACCGGTCGAGACGCACGGCCCGATGATCGAGCGTCACGCCCGCTTCCCGCGGCGTGTGAATGCCGGCTTCCTGCAAGTGGTGGACCCGCATCGGGCGCGTTTGCGCGTGTACGAGCGCGGTGCGGGCGAGACGCTCGCCTGCGGCACCGGCGCCTGCGCGGCAGCCGTGGCCGGCATCCGCCGCGGGCTGCTGGCTTCGCCCGTGGCCGTCGAGACGCACGGCGGCACGCTCACCATCGACTGGGACGGCGCAAGCGGCCCGGTCATCATGACGGGGCCCGCCGTAACGGTCTTTGAAGGCACGATCGAGATCTGACGCCGAACGTCAGTCGTGGCCTTCCAAGCCGGCCGGCCCCGGTAGCAAGACAGTACGATTTTGGTTTCTGACGGATTCTGATTTAGCGACCCAGGCGGGCGCCGACGACCCTTGTGCTCAGAGGCCCGGCGGCCGTTGACGAACAGCAGACGGACACTCATGAACGACCGAGATATTGCGGAATACCTGATCGCGCACCCCGACTTCTTCGAGCGCCATGCCGAATTGCTGGCCGGCGTGCGGCTCACCAGCCCGCACGGACAGCGCGCAGTGTCGCTGCAAGAGCGCCAGATCGAGATGCAGCGCGAGAAGACCAAGCAGATCGAGCGACGCCTCGCCGAGCTGATGCGCTACGGCCACGAAAACGACGACATCTCGGGCAAGCTGCACCGCTGGAACCTCGGCCTGCTCGGTGAGCGCGATCCGCATGCGTTGCCCGAAGCGATCGCTCGCGGTCTGCGTGACGTTTTCAATGTCCCCTTCGCCGCAGTTCGCCTGTGGAATGTCGCGGCGCCGTATCAACCCGCCGAGTTCGCCCGCAGCGTGAGCGAAGAGGTGAAAATCTTCGCATCGAGCCTCGCCACGCCCTATTGCGGCGCCAATACCGGGTTCGAGGCGGTGACCTGGCTGGGTGCCCCGAGCGATCCGGCCTCGGTCGCGTTGCTGGCGCTGCGCGATCCGCAAGAGACGGATGGTCCGGTCTTCGGCCTGCTCGTCATGGGTTCGGACGATGCGCGTCGCTTCCATGAAGGCATGGCGACCGACTTCCTCACGCAGATCGGTGAGTTGGCCGGGGCGGCCCTCGGCAAGCTGCGCGCGAACGATTGAAGCGCGTCGGGTCCATGACGATCTGACGCCTCTCCCCCCACCGCGCCTTATGGCCACGTCGCCCCGATCGCCCCGATCGCCACATCCGGCCCGAGCAACGGTATCCAAAGCCCGGTCCGGCGGCATCTCGCCGGATCGCGCGCGCCAACCCAGGGCCGCGACGGCATCGGACGACGACACGCCGCTCGAGCCGGGGATCCGCAGCTATCTCACGTCGCTCGCCAGCGAACGCAAGCTCGCTCGCCTCACCCTCGAGAATTACACCCGCGACTTGCGCCAGTTGCAGCGCATGGCGCGCGCACGCTCGCTGGAGTCACTCGAATCGCTCGAACACGGCGACATTCGTCGCTTTGTCATGCAGTTGCACAGCGAGGGCCTGGTCGGCCGCTCGATTGCGCGCAAGCTCTCTGCCTGGCGTGGCTATTTCGCGTGGCTCGCCCAGCGCACGCCGCTGGCGGCCAATCCCGTGGAAGGCGTGCGTGCGCCAAAGCAGCCCAAACCGTTGCCGAAGGCGCTGTCACCCGATCAGGCGTCGGCGCTCGTCGAGTTTTCGTCCGGCACGTCTGCCGAAGCGGTGCGCGATCGGGCGATGTTCGAGCTGCTGTACTCATCGGGCTTGCGTCTGTCGGAGCTGACGAGCCTCGACCATCGTTATGTCGAGGCCGACGGCTACCGTTCCGCGAGTTGGCTGGATTTGTCCGAACGCGAGGTGGTCGTGACCGGTAAGGGAAACAAGCGACGTCGCGTGCCCGTGGGCGAGAAGGCGGCGCAGGCGCTCGGCCTTTGGCTGAGCGTGCGTGCGGCACTGGCGACGGCGGAGCCGCACGCGCTTTTCCTGTCGGCGCGCGGCCGTCGCATCGGGGCGCGCGCCGTACAGCAAGGGCTGGCGCGCCATGCGTTGGCGGCCGGGCTGCCGACACACGTCCACCCGCACATGTTGCGTCACTCGTTCGCCACGCATGTCTTGCAATCGTCGGGCGACCTGCGCGCCGTGCAGGAGATGCTGGGTCACAGCAATATTTCGACGACGCAGATCTACACCAAGCTCGACTTTCAGCATCTTGCGAAGGTCTACGATCAGGCGCATCCGCGCTCGCGCAAGAAGACCTGAGCTTTGCGGTCGAGGGCGCGACTCGGTGTAGAATCGCGTCCTTCCCAAGCAAGTCCCGTCGGTTGTCCGTCTGCCGGACATCGCCCGCGTGTGGCGCTCCGCCGCCCATGCCGCGCGACTTGCCGCCACCCTGTAGGTAACCGCTGGCCCGTTCCTCATGAATACCTTGACCCTCAAGCCCGGCAAAGAAAAGTCCTTGCTGCGCCGCCACCCCTGGATTTACGCCACCGCCGTGGCGCGTGTGGACGGCAAGCCGGCTTCCGGCGCGACGGTCGTGGTGCGCGCCGCCGACGGCCGCTTTCTTGCGCGCGCGGCGTTCAGCCCGGTGTCGGCCATCCGCGCACGCGTGTGGACGTTCGACGAGAACGAGCCCGTCGATCATGCGTTCTTCAAGCGTCGCGTGTCCGCCGCCCTTGCCTATCGCGAGCAGATGGTGCACGACACGGGCGCAACGCGTGTGATCTTCGGCGAGGCGGACGGCCTGCCCGGCCTGATCGTCGACCGGTACCGAAGCGCGTCCGAAGTGCCGGGTGCGCCGGTGACGGATCAACTCGTCTGCCAGTTCATGGCGGCAGGCGTGGAAGCCTGGAAGGAGGCGATCACACGCGCCCTCGTCGGCGCGACCGGCTGCCCCAACGTGTACGAGCGCTCCGACGCCGCCGTGCGTGAGCGCGAAGGCCTGCCGAGTATCACCGGAGTGCTGGCCGGGGCCGAGCCGCCCGAAGCGCCGGCGTTCCTCGCGACCTACGAGTGCGGCGTGCAGTATTACGTCGACGTACGCAACGGGCACAAGACCGGCTTTTACGTCGACCAGCGCGACAACCGTCTGCTGGTGCAGCAGCAGGCCAAGGGCCGCGACGTGCTCAACTGTTTCTGCTACACCGGCGGCTTTTCGCTGGCGGCGCTGGCGGGTGGGGCGCAAAGCGTGTTGTCCATCGACTCGTCGGGCGACGCATTGGCCATCGGCGCGCGCAATGTCGAACTCAATGGCTTCGACGCCTCGCGCGCCGAGTGGCGCGATGCCGACGTCTTCAAGACCCTGCGCGCGCTGCGCGACGA
Organism: Pandoraea sp.; assembly: GCF_041919235.1. NCBI lineage: Bacteria > Pseudomonadati > Pseudomonadota > Betaproteobacteria > Burkholderiales > Burkholderiaceae > Pandoraea > Pandoraea sp. Next base: position 86,018 of record NZ_JAYRUC010000004.1, on the reverse strand, counting down.
GGGGCGTGTGTTCGACATGATCGTGCTCGATCCGCCCAAGTTCGCGCCGTCTGCCCATCATGTGGACCGCGCCGCCCGAGCCTACAAGGACATCAACATGGCGGGCTTCAAGCTGCTGCGCCCGGGGGGCCAGTTGCTCACGTACTCGTGCTCGGGGGCAATCGACGCGGATCTGTTCCAGAAGATCGTGGCGAGCGCGGCCGTCGATGCCGGTGTGGACGCGCGCATTCTGCGCCGTCTCTCGGCCGGCATGGATCATCCGATGCTGACCCAATTCCCCGAAGGAGAATACCTGAAGGGACTTTGGTTGCAGCGTATGTAAGCGCTTGCTATTGAGGGGATCACCCCAGCGTCAGCGCGACCACACCCAAGGCGATCAACACCGCACCGCCCACGCGGCGGTGCATCTCGCCTTCGCCCAGCAGGCGCACGCCCAGCAGCGCGGCGATCATCATCGACATCTCGCGTGCCGGGGCGACATGCGTCACCGGTGCGTACTTCAGTGCCGTGAGAATCAGGAAATAGGACATCGGCGAAATCAGCGAGATCAGTACGATCTTGCGCCAGTTCGCTTGCCAGAGCGTGGCCATGCGGGCAGGGCGCGAGCAGGCGATCGGTGCCGAGAGCACCACCCGCAGCACATTCTCCAGGTAGTAATAAACGAACGGTGCGAGCAGCAGGGTGCGGATGGCGTAGGCATCGGCCAGCGTGTACGCCGCGATGAATCCGCCCGTAAGCACGCCCCAGCCGGCACCCGCGTGCATGCTGCCACGCCGGAACAGGCGCTCGCCGCCGGCGATGATCAGTACGCCGCCCACCACGAGCCCGATGCCGAAGAGCGCCAGCCAGCCCGGACGTTCCCCGAGCAATACGATGGCGCCCAGCGACGAGAGCAGTGGCCCGGTGCCGCGTGCGAGGGGGTAGACGACCGACAGGTCGCCCACGCGATAGCCGCGCTGCAAGACCAGTGTGTAGCCATAGTGCAACAGTGCGCTCGTAGCGATGACCGCCCAGCCAATGGCATTCGGCCAAGCCGCGTGCGAGCCGATCAACACGAACAGCGCCAGCGGCGTATACAGCACGACGGTGAGCAGCGCATAAAGGAAGACGAGCTGTGGGCCGCCCCCTTCGCTCGTGTCGATGCGTTTCGCGAGGAAATTCCAGGCGGCGTGCAGAAAGGCGGCGGTGACGACGAGGGCAAGAGCGGTGGGCGACATGGCGAGGGGCGGTTTTTGTGACAATTGTATGACGCATTGCCGGGCCACTTCCGGTTACTTTCGGTCGCCTATCGGTCACGCTGGGTCGCGCCTGGGTCATTCTCGGGTCACTCCCGATGATCGCCCGCCCGCCGTCTCCGGCCCTCGCCCGGTGGCGCGCACTTTTGCAACTCGGTTGCAGCGGTGGCGGTGCTGTGCTTAAATCGATTCATGAGCCTTACTCAACTTCAACCTTATCTGGAAGCCGCCCGCGCGAGTTTGCAGGAGCAGTCGGGTCGCGTTACCTCGGGACGTGTCCGTGTGCTGGCGCTGCTGCTCAAGGCCGGCCGGCCGCTCACGCATCAGGAAGTGCTCGCCGATCTCGCCACCGACGCCGATCCGCTGGACCGCGTCACGGCTTACCGCGTGCTCGACTGGCTGGTTGCGCAGGGCTGGGCGATCAAGCAGGCGGGCGACGACCGGATCTTCCGCTTCGTCATGGCCGAGCATGTCGACCCGCAACGCGCCGCGTCGCCTCGTCCGCACACGCAACACGGTCATTTCCGGTGTGTACGCTGTCATCGGACCTTCTGTCTTGACGATTGGCCCCAGCATCCCCAATTAAGTGAGCGCGAACTCAAGCGCCTGCCCCGGGGTTTTGTGGGCGAGCAGGTCGAGCTGATGATTCACGGCACCTGCGCGCAGTGCGCGGGCGCCCCCAACTAACGCGTTCCAAGCCGCTTTTTGTTTCCTCGGGTACAGTGAGTGACATTCAGGCGGCATTGGGTACGCCGCTTCACAACAGGACATTCATTCATGACCCCCGTCACCATCCTGACTGGCTTTCTCGGCAGCGGGAAAACCACGCTGCTCAAGCGCATCCTGACCGAAGCGCACGGCATGAAGATCGCCGTCATCGAAAATGAGTTCGGTGAAGAGAACATCGATAACGACATCCTCGTGCAGGACAACGCCGAACAGATCGTGCAGATGAGCAACGGCTGCATCTGCTGCACGATCCGTGGCGATCTGGTGCAGGCGCTGTCCGACCTGAACAGCCAGCGCGATGCGGGCACGATCCAGTTCGACCGCGTGGTCATCGAGACGACCGGCCTGGCCAACCCCGGCCCGGTGGCGCAGACCTTCTTCATGGACGACGAGGTTGCCGACACCTATCGGCTCGACGCCATCATTACGCTGGTCGACGCCAAGCATGGCCCGCAACAGCTCGATCAGCACGAAGTGGTGCAGCGCCAGGTGGGCTTTGCCGATCGCCTGTTCATCACCAAGGCCGATCTGGTCACCCCCGAGGCGCTGGACGACCTGAAGCATCGCCTCACGCATATGAACCCGCGCGCGCCGCAGCAGGTGGTCGACTTCGGCCAGGCCGATCTCAAGCAGATCTTCGACATCCACGGCTTCAACCTGAACGACAAGCTCGACATCGACCCGGACTTTCTCGCGGCCGACGGGCCTTCGCATGACCATGACCATGACCACCACGGCCACGATCATTCGCACTGCGACCACGATCATGGCGAGTGCGCCCATGAAGGGCACGGCCACGGGCACGCTCACCCGCACCATGCCCATCACGACGATGCCATCAAGTCGTTCGTCTTCCGCAGCGAGAAGCCATTCGATGCGGCCAAGCTGGAGGATTTCCTCGGGAGCATCCTACAGGTGTACGGCGAACGCTTATTGCGTTATAAAGGTGTATTAAACATGCGCGGCATCGACCGCCGGGTCGTGTTCCAGGGCGTGCACCAGATGATGGGCAGCGACGTGGGCGCGAAATGGCAACCCGGCGAGACGCCGAACACCAAGATGGTGTTCATCGGTGCCGAGCTGCCGAAAGACATCATCCTGCAAGGGCTGGAACGCTGTCTGGTCTGAGCGGGACTGCCGAACCGGTCAACGGGAAACCCCTTAACCGAGGCTGTTGAACGATTCGGTTACAATAGCTGCCCACCGGGACTGCCGCCAGCGAACTGACGCGGCATGCCGGCGGGTCGGCAGGGAGCACCGCCATGGCTACCGCCTCTCGCAAGACTGCCACCGCACGCCCCACGCGCCGGTCAGAGCCGGCGCCGGATGCGGGTGTCAAGCATGCTCCAACAGGCAATTCGAAGACGGGCGAAAAGGCCGCCGCCAGAAAGGGGGCGACCGGATCGTCCGGCAGGAACGTAACCCAAGAAGCCGCCCGCGGCATCGCCGGTAAGCAAGATGCCCCACCCGCTGCAGGGGCATCACCGGACTATCCGAAAGAGACGCCACGTAAACCCATGAGCAAGAAAAGACTTTTGACTGAGGCCGAAATTCTGAAGATGGGCGAGAAGGACTACATGAATGAAGATCAACTCGCCTTCTTCAAGGATCGTCTGGAAAATCTGCAAGCTGATATTTTGCGTAACGCCGGTCAAACCACCGAGAATCTGCGCGAAACCATTCTCGTTCCGGATCCGGCCGACCGCGCCACGATCGAAGAGGAGCACGCGCTTGAGCTGCGTACCCGTGATCGCGAGCGCAAGCTGCTGAAAAAAGTGCAGCAGTCGCTGGCCCGCATCGATTCGGGCGAGTATGGATGGTGTGAAGAGACCGGCGAGCCGATCGGCGTTCCGCGTCTGCTCGCGCGCCCGACGGCGACCCTGTCGCTCGAAGCGCAGGAGCGCCGAGAACTGCGCCAAAAGCTGTTCGGCGACTGATCGGGCTGCACGACCGGCCCGATGCCGCGCGGTGGCGGCACGTCAGATATTTCGGGTCGATCGGTTTGCCAAAGGCATGTCCTTCCAGACATGCCTTTTTTGTTGCTTTTTTGACGTCGTCCGGGCGACCTGCGTCGGCGGACCGGACACTGTCGCGTTTGTGCAACGCATGGCAAGACCTGCAACCCGGCGCGCTTCACGCCCAAATTGAAAAACCGCACGCCGCCCGCGTCGGTTTGCGCACCACGCTCTCAGCGGCAGCGCGTCGCAAAAACGGGGCAATGTCCGAGAAATTTCCCCGTAGCGGCGAATTCGCGCAACGCGATGCCGCGCGACGCCCACGATCCATGCCGCTTGGCGCGGCATCCGCCAGCGGGCGTCGGCCCATGCCGGCGCGTCGCCGTCGACGCCCCTTGATATTCTTTCGATTGCCCTAAACTACAGTCACGTCTCGCCCGGTCGGGCGCGTCGTCACCGTGGTGAGGCGCGCGAAGCGTCCGGGCCAATCGTTACGGGGCGTGTCGCCCCCCGAAAAGGAACAGGCATGGAGCAATATCACGGCACCACTATCGTCTCCGTTCGGCGCGGCGATCAGGTCGCGCTTGGCGGTGACGGTCAGGTCACCCTCGGCAATATCGTGATGAAGGGCACCGCCCGCAAGGTGCGCACGTTATACGACGGTAAGGTCATGGTCGGCTTCGCCGGTGCGACGGCCGACGCATTTTCACTGCTCGACCGTTTCGAGGGGAAGCTCCAGAAGCACCAGGGGCATCTGACGCGCTCGGCGGTCGAACTTGCCAAGGATTGGCGTACCGACCGCATGCTGCGCCGGCTCGAAGCGATGATGATCGTCGCCGATGCCGAGACCACGCTGGTCATCACCGGTAATGGTGATGTGCTCGATCCGGAAGGCGGCGTTGCCGCGATCGGTTCAGGCGGATCGTATGCACAGGCTGCGGCGCTCGCGCTGGTCGAGAACACCGATCTGACGCCGGCGGAGATCGTGAAGAAGGCGCTGACGATCGCTGGCGAAATGTGCATCTACACCAACGGCAACCACATCATCGAGTCGCTGCCCCCAACGGCGGCGAAGTGACGACGCGCGCGCTGCAGCGGGCGAATGCCTGCTGCGCGCCTTGCCGGCCGGGAATGGAACGGCCGGGCGTCACCCTCTGTGCGAACTCTTAATCTGGCAAACGTCATGACCCATATGACCCCTTCCGAGATCGTTTCCGAACTCGACAAACACATCATCGGCCAACGGAAGGCCAAGAAGGCTGTTGCCGTGGCGTTGCGCAACCGCTGGCGTCGTCAGCAGGTGGCCGATCCCCTGCGTCAGGAAATTACGCCGAAGAACATTCTGATGATCGGTCCGACGGGTGTCGGCAAGACCGAAATCGCACGGCGTCTGGCCAAGCTGGCCGACGCGCCGTTCATCAAGGTCGAGGCGACCAAGTTCACCGAAGTCGGTTACGTGGGCCGCGATGTCGACAGCATCGTGCGCGACCTCGCGGAAATCGCGATCAAGCAGACGCGCGAAGCTGAGATGAAAAAGGTGCGCACCAAGGCCGAAGATCGCGCCGAGGACCGCATTCTCGACCTGTTGCTGCCGACCGGGCGCGAGTCGCCGCGCGACATCCGATTCGGTTCCGCGTCGCTCGAGACCGAGGCGAGCACCGAAGATAACGTCACGCGTCAGACATTCCGCAAGCGTCTGCGCGAGGGTCAGCTCGACGACAAGGAAGTCGAACTGGAAGTGGAAGTTCCGGCACAGGGCATGGAGATCATGGGCCCGCCGGGAATGGAAGAGATGACCGAGCAGATCAAGGGCATGTTCGCGAATCTGGGCAACCAGCGCAAGAAGCGTCAGAAGCTCAAGATCAAGGACGCGCTCAAGGTGCTGACCGACGAGGAAGCGTCGAAGATGCTCAACGACGAGGAGGTCAAGCAACTGGCCCTGCGCAATGTCGAGCAGAACGGCATCGTGTTCCTCGACGAAATCGACAAGATTGCCACGCGCAGCGAAGTGGGCGGCGGCGACGTGTCTCGCCAGGGGGTGCAACGCGATCTGTTGCCGCTAGTCGAAGGCACGACCGTGAGCACCAAGTTCGGCATGATCAAGACGGATCACATTCTGTTCATCGCCAGCGGGGCGTTCCATCTGGCCAAGCCGAGCGATCTGATTCCGGAATTGCAAGGCCGCTTCCCGATTCGCGTCGAACTCGAATCGCTGTCGGTCGAAGACTTCGAAGCGATTCTCACGCAGACGGACGCTAGCCTGGTCAAGCAGTATCAGGCCTTGCTCGCCACGGAAGACGTGAAGCTCGAGTTCGCACCCGACGGCATCAAACGGCTCGCGGAAATCGCCTTCTCGGTCAACGAGCGGACGGAAAACATCGGCGCGCGACGTCTGTACACCGTGATCGAGAAGTTGCTCGAAGACATCTCGTACAACGCGGGCAAGCAGGCGAACGAGGTCGTGACGATCGACACCGGATACGTCAATCGCTTCCTCGACGAAGTGGCGCAGAACGAAGATCTGTCGCGCTACGTGCTGTGAGATCGACGGTAAAGTGAAGTGAGAAAAGGCCCTTCGGGGCCTTTTTCTCGTCTGACGGCGGACGTTACTGCTTCACCGGCCGCTTGAGCAGCTTGCGCTGCAGCGTGCGCCGATGCATGTTGAGCGCGCGTGCGGTGGCGGAAATATTGCCGTTGTGCTCGGCGAGCACGCGTTGAATATGCTCCCACTCGAGGCGTGCGACCGACAGGGGAGACGGATTTTCGATGGCTTCGTCGGCTTGGGCTTCGCTCGCGTCGCTGCGCAGCGACGCGAGGATGGTGTCGGCGTTGGCGGGCTTGGCGAGATAGTTGTCGGCGCCATCCTTGACCGCTTGCACTGCCGTCGCAATGCTCGCGTAACCCGTTAGCACCAGCATGCGAGATTTCGGTTGCAACGCACGCAGCGGCGCGATGAGCGGCAGTCCCGAGTCGTGACCCAGATGCAGGTCGACCGAGATCAGGTCGAACTGGCGCGTGCGCGCCGCGAGCAGCGCCGAAGCGCTGTCGGCTGCAATATGGACGTCATAGCCCCGTCGGGTCAATGCGCGGGCGAGTGTTTCGGCGAAGACGACATCGTCGTCGATAAGCAGGAAGTGGGAGGCGTTCATGTCTGACTCCGCGAGCCGAAGAAGAAGGTGGCCATTGGCAAGCGCAACTCTGCGCATGTGCCTTGCGGCAAGTTGGGGGTAAGGGTGATGTCGCCGCCGAGGCGTTGTGCGCTCGCAAAGGCAAGATACAGGCCCATGCCGTGCCCGCCATGCGTACTCATGACAGGAGAATTCCCCAGGCGGGTACGCAGTTCAGCGCCCATGCCGGGGCCTTCGTCGCGGACGGTAAAGCGGACGTCGTCCTGCGTGGCGGCCACGTCGAGCGTGACCGACGACGGGCTGAAGTAGGCGGCATTATCGAGCAGGATGGTCAGAATCTGGCCGACCTGCACGGTGTCTTCGATACGTGTGGTCAACTGCGCAGGCACGCGCAACTGGAACTGTACCTGCGGATGCCGCAAGCGCCATTGCGTGGTGAACGCCGGCAGCCACTCGGCCAATACCTGACGCACGGGCGCCGCCGCACGCATTTGCACATGGCCGATGACGCTCTTGCACAGTGCGATCTGTTGTTCGAGCGTCTGGAGATCGGGCTCGAACGGTTTCAATGCGGCGTTGTTCAAACTCTCGCTGCGCAATTCCCCCACGACCACGGCCATCGTCGAGAGCGGCGTGCCGAGTTCGTGCGCCACGCTCGCGGCTTGTGCACCGAGGGCGGCCATGCGTTCGTCGCGCAGCAACCGCTGTTCGGCGCGGGCGAGTTGCGCGTCGCGCGCGCGCAGGGCTCGCGACATTCGCGAGACGAACCACGCGATCACCAGCACGCTGACCACGAAGTTGACCCACATGCCCGCCAAATGCAGGCGCAGCAGGTTGCCCGGGTCTGCCAGATCGAGCGGCACATACTGGAAGTTCAGCGCGCCATAGGCGACCAGCGAGAGCAGCGCCAGTTGCGACGCGTTGCGCCACGGCAGCACCGCGGCCGCAATCGCAAGGCCCGGCAGGAAGAGCGAGACGAAGGGGTTGGTTGCACCGCCCGAGAAAAACAGCAACGCGCTAAGCGCGGCCAGATCGACAAGCAACTGGCTCATCAGGTCCAGATCGGTGCGGCGCCTGGCGCGCTCGACACCGCCCCTTGCGCGGATCCACGTGAGCACGTTGAACAGGACTTCGAGGGCGATGACGGTGAGCATCGGCTCGAGCGGCAGACGTACGCCGAGCCACAGTTGCGCGACGCCGATCGTGGCCAACTGGCCGACAATGGCCAGACAGCGCAGCCAGAAGAGCTGAACCACGTTGGTTCGCTCGATGGGAAAATGAGTCATACGACAAGTGTACCAAGTCCGGGTCACGGGCCATCCGGCGTCGTTGGGCGCTGCGACACTCTGTCGCATGGGCGGCATGGCGCACATCGCGTAGCTTGCGCACGCGTGGGGCGACGCGCGACTACAATGATCGTCCACGTCTTGCGCGGCGGGGTGTCGCGCATCGTCTCATGCGATACACGGCGGATGCTTTCCGTCGACAACGAAAGGGAGTTTGCATGAAGCACAAGCTATGGGCGGCCGCAGCACTCAGTCTTGGCATGGCCTCGGCATTTGCGCAGGTAGGGCAAGTGGATGTCTCCGGCGCGTGGGCGCGTGGCACGGTTCCGGGCCAGAGCGCGACGGGTATTTTCATGACGTTGCAGGCGCATCGCGCGACCACGCTCGTGGGGGTGAGCACCCCCGCCGCCGCAAACGCCGAAGTGCATGAAATGAAGCTCGAAGGCACGCTCATGAAAATGCGCGCCCTGCCGAATGGTTTGCCGCTGCCGGCCAATCAGCCGGTGCAGCTCAAGCCCGGTAGCTATCACATCATGCTCAACGATCTGAAGGCGCCGCTCAAGAAGGGCGATTCTGTGCCGGTGACGTTGCGGTTCGAAGCGGCCGACCACAAGACGTTCGAGCAGCAGGTGCAGGTGCCCGTACGCGATCTGACGGCGGGTGCTCCGACGGGCGGTGGCATGGCGGGCATGGCAGGTACGGCGCACGGCGCGCACAGTCAGTAAGGCGCATGCAACGCCCACCCGGCGACCGGACCAATGGGTCCAATGGGTCCATTGGGTCTAATGGGTCTAATGGGTCTAATGGGTCAAATGGGTCTAATGGGTCTAATGGGTCTAATGGGGCCAATACGACGTACCGTACCCGGCGAACGCCGATGTTCTACGGCGAGGTCGATGTCGACGGCTGTGCCGCCGCCGGCATGAGGGGGCGGGCGCGCTCTGTCGCTGGCTGGCGGCACTCCCGGCACTCCCGGCCCTTCCGGCCCTTCCGGCCCTTCCGGCACTTCCGGCACTTCCGGTACTTCCGGTACTTCCGGCACCCTCCAAGGTGTCGGGGCGTCGGGGCGTCAGAGAGGCCGGGCGTGGGTCGGCGCGAGTCGCGCAGTTGCGCAGTTGCAACAGCGCGGTCACGTTTGACGGTCGGCCGCATGTGGGCTGACGCGGGGCGTAAATTGGGCGGCGAGAGGCGTCGAGGTAAAAATCGGCCGCATGCGGGCGCCCATGACGAAGTGAAAGGGGTGATACGCACGCGCGATCATGCGCCGCTGAGGGGGCGAGAATCGCCGCTTTTGCGGTTGCCGTCCGGCATGTGACAACGGGGCGCCATGGGCATCGACCGATAGCGATCCCGGACCCTTCCGAAACCCCTCAAAGCCCGCACGCACGGGCTTCTTGGCTGTACAATGCGCCGTGTTTCTGGTCCATCTGCGAAAGCCTTCTTGCCATGTCCGATCCGCTACTGTCTACCATCGACGACATCGCACCTGCACTCAAAGCCGAAATCCTGGCTGAGGCGATGCCGTACATCCGCAAATATCACGGCAAGACCGTGGTGATCAAATATGGCGGCAACGCAATGACCGAAGAGCGCCTGAAGCGAGGCTTCGCGCGCGACGTCATTTTGCTCAAGCTCGTCGGCATCAACCCGGTGGTGGTGCATGGGGGTGGCCCGCAGATCGATCAGGCGCTCAAGAAGATCGGCAAGCAAGGTACGTTCATCCAAGGCATGCGAGTGACCGACGAAGAGACCATGGAAGTGGTCGAGTGGGTCCTCGGCGGCGAAGTCCAACAGGACATCGTCTTGCTGATCAACCAATACGGCGGTCAGGCGGTGGGGCTTACCGGCAAGGACGGCGGCCTGATCAACGCACGCAAGATGCTGATACCGGATCGTGAAAATGCCGGGAAGCTGCTCGACATCGGTTTCGTCGGTGAAGTCGAATCGATCAATCCGGCGGTGGTGCGCGCCCTGCAGGACGACGCTTTCATTCCCGTGATCTCGCCGATCGGCGTGGGCGAGGACGGGCAGGCGTACAACATCAATGCCGACCTCGTGGCTGGCAAGCTCGCCACAGTGTTGGGCGCCGAGAAGCTCGTGATGATGACCAACATTCCGGGCGTGATGGATAAGGACGGCAACCTGCTGACCGATCTCTCGGCGCGCGAGATCGACGATCTGTTCGCCGACGGCACGATCTCGGGCGGCATGCTGCCGAAGATCTCGTCGGCACTCGACGCCGCGAAGAGCGGCGTGAAGTCGGTGCACATCGTCGACGGCCGCATCGAACATTCGGTGCTGCTCGAGATTCTGACGGAGCAGCCGTTCGGCACGATGATCCGCTCGCACTGAGCGCGAGGCCATGCGGGCGAGGGCGATGGGAACATCGCAACCCCGCAGGTCTCCAGGGCGGACCCTGCGGGGTCCGCTTTGCATTTGCAGGATCTTCGCTCCGATGGATCGATAGAGCGATAGAGCGATAGCGCTTGAATTGACGGTTCGACCGGCCCACGCACAAGACCCCATGCCCATACCCGCCTTCTTTTCCTGGAGTGGCGGCAAGGATTCCTGCCTTGCCCTGCACCATGCGCTGTCCCGCGATGCGAGCGGCGAACCGCACTACGAGGTGCGGCGTTTGCTGGCGATGTTCGACGAGACGGGCGACAGCTCGCGCTCGCACGGACTATCGCGCGAATTGATGCAGGCGCAGGCCGATGCGCTCGGCATCGCGCTCGACGTCGGACAAGCCGGCTGGCGCGAGTACGAGGCGGCGTTCGTCGCCCGGCTTCGGACGATGCGCGCCGAGGGCATCACGCACGGGCTGTTCGGCGATATCGACTTGCAGGCGCATCGCGATTGGGAGGAGAAGGTGTGTGCGGCGGCGGGTATGTCGGCGGTGCTGCCGCTATGGCAGCGTGAGCGCCTGGCGCTGGCGCACGAATTCATCTCGCTGGGCTATCGCGCGGTGATTGTCTGTGTGGACGGACGCCATCTCGGGCCGGCGTTCGTCGGGCGCGACTACGATGCGTCGCTGCTGGCGGATCTTCCGGCGCACGTCGACGCGTGCGGCGAGAACGGCGAGTTCCACACGTTCGTCTACGATGGCCCGCGTTTCACCCGGCCGGTGCCGTGGCGCATCGAGCGCGTCGAGACGATTCACGGCCCCGAGGAATATGGCGGCACGCCGTATCACCGAGCGCACGTGGTGGCCGCCGAGGGTTGAGCGGCATGTGACGCATCCGCCAGACACTGCGCGTTGACGCAACGCGTCGCGCCGTTCAGTGGCAGGGCGCGGCGAGATTCCCTGACCGGAGGCGTAGAAGCGAGTGGAAGGGAAGGGAGCCGAATAGAAGGGAATCGGCCGAATGCGTCGATGCAGACGGCATGCTGCGTTACAGATCGAGCACCAGCATGGCCGACTTGCTGCGCGAGCAGCACGGCAGCATCTGGTCGTTCGCTGCGCGTTCTTCGTCGGTCAGGTAGACGTCGCGGTGATCGGGGGTGCCGTCGACGACACGCGTGAGACATGTGCCGCACACGCCTTGCTCGCAAGACGTCTGGACGTCCACCCCCTGTGCGGCGAGCGCCGCGACGAGCGTCTCGCCGGCCTTCACGTCGATCACGCGCCCGCTTGAAAGCAGCTTGACCTGAAACGGCTTGTCGTCGTCGGCGTCTGTTTGCCCCGGCGCGGCGAAGTACTCGCGATGCACATTGCCTTCCGGCCATCGGGCTGCGGCGGCGCGCGACACGACAGCATCGATGAAACCTGCCGGACCGCAGACGTATAGGTGCTTGCCGCCGCAGGGTTGCGCGAGTATGGCGTCGAGATCGGCGCGCCCGCCCTCGTTGTCGAAGTACAGGTGCGTCTTCGCGGCGAGATCGTCTCGCGCGAAACGCTCTCGAAAGCCCATGCGCGCGGGTTCGCGTGTGCAGTAGTGCACTTCGAAGGACGCATCGCTCGCGGACAACGCTTCGGCCATGCATAGAATCGGTGTCACCCCGATTCCCCCGGCGAGCAGGATGCTGTGTTCGGCATGTTCCGCCAGCGGGAAGTGGTTGCGCGGCGCGCTGATTTCCAACATGGCGCCGACCGCGAGGGCATGCATGCCGACCGAGCCGCCTCGCGACGCCGGATCGCGCAGTACGCCTACACAATAGCGATGGGTCTCGCTTGGCGCATTGCACAACGAGTACTGTCGCACGAGCACGTCGCTCACATGCACGTCGATGTGCGCGCCGGCAGTAAATGGCGGAAGCGGGCTGCCGTCGATGCTCACCCATTCGAATTCGCAGATGTCGGTGGCGACATCGCGCTTGCTCGCCAGGCGCACTTTCATGCCGCATTCTCCACATTGGCCGTCATTGCACGTTCGGCTTCGATCAAGCGTTCGAGCACCTTGCGCGACTGTACGCCCCCCGCATCGATGTTGAGCTTCAGAATCTTCTTCTCCGGATAGGCCGAGAGATTGCGCTGCTGCGCTTCGAGGACCGCCTGGTCCTCGGCAAAAATGCCGCCCTGGCCGCGCTTGATTGCGGCAGTCAACTCGGCGTCGTCCGGCTTGAAGTTGCGCGCCATGCCCCAGAAGTACCAGATCGACTCGTCGGTCTCGGGCGTGATGAAGTCGACGACGATGCTGCCTGCCTTCCTGTCGGCGGGCGCGTCGTAGCCGCCATGACCTGCGTGCGCCACGCCCACTTCGATCATCACGTGGCTCGGCGGCGTGAAGCGGCAGACTTGCCAGCGGTCGCACGCCACCTGATCGTCCAGGCCGTTCGCACGCAGCGCGCTTGCCCAGAACGGCGGCGCCTTGATGTTCTCCATATGACGCGCCGTGATCACCGTGTCGCCGTCGACCGTCGTCTTCGGCGGCGCTTCTTCGATTTCTTCCTGGCCGATGCTCGTCGCATGCACGTAAGTCTCGTGCGTCAGATCCATCAGATTGTCGATCATCAGACGATAGTCGCACTTGATGTGATACAGGCCGCCGCCATACGCCCACTGGTCGTTCACGGCCCATTCCAGGTGCGGGATCTCGTCGGGATTGGCGAGCGCGGCGTCGCCGGGCCAGACCCATACGAAGCCGTAACGCTCCACGCACGGGTACGCGCGTGTCTTCGGAAAGCCGCCGACGCGCTGGCCGATCATTTTCGTGCACTTGCCGCCGCCGTCGACCGTCAGGCCGTGATAGCCGCACACGAGGTGGCCGTCCTTGACGAAGCCCAGCGACAACGCCGCGCCGCGATGCGGGCAGAAGTCTTCCAGTGCGGCGGCCTTGCCGTTCGCTTCACGGAAGAACACCATCACTTCGTTGCAGATCTTGCGGCCCAGCGGCTTGTCGGCAAATTCGTCGGGCGTGCAAGCGACGTACCAGGTGTTTTTGAGGAACACGATCGTTGTCTCCTTGGCGTGCCTTCGGGGGCGCGCTCCTGTTTCGGTAGAGGGGGGAAGTGACGCCGGGGTGGCGCGCGTCAGAGCAGTTGCGCGCCCATGCTGTGTTCTTGCGTGACGATGTGCTCGCGGCACATGAACTCGGCGCGATCGGGCTGACGCGCGGCAATCGCCTCGACAATCGCGTGATGCTGACGATGCGCATACGTGAGGATGTCGGCATACTGACGTCGGTCTTCGTGCCCGAACGCGACAGTGCGCGGGGCCACGAACGGCACCCGATTGCAGCGCGCGACGAAGCCTTCGAGCAGCGGGTTCTGCGCGCCGGTGACGAGCAGGTCATGGAAGCGCGCATTGAGCGTCGCGTAATCGATCTGCACTTCGGGGGTCATCGTGTGGTCGGCGAGCAGGGCGTCGCCCTCGGCCAGAACGTCGCGCAACTGCTTGAGCAACGCGTCGGTCGCGCCCTTTTCGGCGAGCAGGCGCGCGGCGTAGCCTTCAAGCGCGCCGCGCAGATGCAGCGCCTCGACACTCTCCTCACGCGTGTGCGCTCGCACTGCGTACCCGCGCTGCCCGGCGCGGACCACCAGCCCTTCCTCCGCGAGCACCGGCAACGCCTGCCGGACCGGCATGCGCGAGACACCCAACTGTTCCGCGAGCTTGGCTTCGGCCAAGCGCTCGCCCGGCGCAAGTTCGCCCTTGAGGATCATCTCGCGCAATTGAACCGTGGTGGGCGTGGGATGCAGCATGCGTCTCCTTTCGTTCGCTGGACTCTCTATGCGGCGCTTTGGCATCTCCCAAGCCCCCGTTTTTTTAATTATGGGATCCCATATGAGCAAATAGCATCGGTAGATACCCTGAAAAGTGTCTATATGGGATCCCAATTGCGTTCTGCCGCATAAGTTCGAGCGGACTCGTTCGGTCGCCCGGGCATCGCAAAGCGGGGGGGGGCGGGCGATGTGGCTTGGCGAGGCGCATCGTCAGGCGGCGGATGCCGCCCCCTTTGTCGGGCAAGGGTACGCAAGGCACTCCGTATCAACCTCGACATCGCGTCAGTCTGACCCACGCGCCAGGGGTGCCGGAGCGCGTACTTTGCACGTGGCGCGTGGAATCGCCCGCCGCGCGGGGCGGCGGAGCGAGCCATCGACAGGCGCGACAAGCCGTGCAGTGAACGGGACGGAATACGTCGAGCGGGCGTGAGGCGGGCCGCGCCGATTTGTCAAAGCGGGAAGCGCGCGCTAGCATCGTGCCTTGCCACGGCTACGCCGCGTTCGCCGGCAGAATGTGCGACTGCCAGATCGGTGAAGGCCGCTTCCATGTAACCCCTCGCATGAGTCTGCTATCCCCGTGCCTTCTTCTCACGTTCTGAGCCGACGCCGCCGCGCGCCGCGCGCCCGCAGCGAACACGGCACGCGCGGTCCGGTCTGGCTGTTCGATCTGGACAACACGCTACACCGTGCGTCGCACGCGATCTTTCCACGCATCAACCGCGCGATGACCGCCTATATCGTCGAGAAGCTGGGACTGACGCAAGACGAGGCCAATCATTTGCGTACCTCCTACACGGCTCGCTACGGCGCTGTGCTGCTCGGTCTCATCAAGCATCACGCCATCGATCCGCACGAGTTTCTGGCGCGTGTGCACGAACTGCCGCCGCTGGTCGAAGTGCTGCGCGCCGAGCGCGGGATCGCACGCCTGCTCGCCGGACTGCCGGGGCGCAAGATCCTCCTGACCAATGCCCCGGCACACTACGCGCTGCCGATCGTCGAGGCGCTGGGCATCCGCCGACATTTCGAGCGCTGCGTGAGTATCGAGGACATGGCAGACCGGCGCGCCTGGCGGGCCAAGCCCGACGCGATCATGTTGCGCCGGTTGCTCGCGCGCGAAGGGCTTGCGCCCTCTCGTACATGGCTCGTCGAAGACACCCGCTCCCACCTCAAGCACTTGCGGCATTTCGGCATCAAGACCGTCTGGATCACGGGGCATCTGCCAGCGAGAAACAGTCTTGGCGACGCAATGCCGCGCAGTGGGCGCCCACACTATGTGGATATCAAAGTACAATCTGTGCGCGAGTTACGGGCGCGCCTTGCGACCGGGGCCGGTGCGAGACGCGCAGCCGGGGCCGCCCGACCATCAAATTCCTACCGATAACGACCAGACGATGCAGCAGGAAAACTCTTCGAGCGGTGCCGGTTACGGCGCCGCCGATGCGCTGGAGGCCGCGCCCGCGCCGGTGAAGACAACCCGGCCCAAGCCGGGTGAGCGCCGGGTACAGGTGTTGCAAACGCTCGCCGCCATGCTCGAGACTCCCAAGGGCGAGCGGATCACGACGGCCGCGCTTGCCGCGCGCCTCGAGGTCTCCGAGGCGGCCCTCTATCGCCACTTCGCGAGCAAGGCCCAGATGTTCGAGGGCCTCATCGAGTTCATCGAACAGACGATCTTCGGCTTGATCAATCAGATCTCCGCTCAGGATCAGGACGGCGTGTCGCAAGCGCGCGCCATTGTGCTGATGCTGCTCGGTTTCGCCGAGAAAAACCCAGGCATGACGCGCGTGCTGACCGGCGAAGCGCTGGTCGGCGAACACGAGCGGTTGCAGGAGCGCATGAACCAACTGCTCGACCGCATCGAGGCGTCGCTGCGTCAGGTGCTGCGTCTGGCGAGCGCACAAGGCACGCTGCCCGAGACATTCGACGCCAACTCGCGCGCCAACCTGCTCGTGTCCTACGTGCTCGGGCGCTGGCATCGCTTCGCCAAGAGCGGCTTCAAGCGCTCGCCAACCGAGGGCGCCGAGCCCCAGGTCGCGGCGCTGCTGCGCTAAGACCGCGGCCTGCGCCGACGGCGCAGATTACGTTATACTTTTGCAACGCGCGACGCGGCTGCCAGAGGTTTGGCCGGCCTTGTCGCGACGATTGGCGCGCCGATTTGGTGACTCGCTTGCGGGCGCGCGAATGACTCTACCGGGGGTTCCCGGGCGGAGGGCATTCATTAAAAATGCGGCTAAAGAGGTCGTTCGCGCACGCCGCCGTTTTTCCGCCGACCCCTTTTCCCGCACAGAACGCTTCAGGACGCTGTCCGTCGATCGTTGTCGACTCGGATGCCAACCCGGGCATGTTTCGGAAAGGGAGTTATGGAATCTTCAATCGGAATCGTCACGCCGCAGCGGATGCATTTCGCCGAGCCGCTGGCGCTGCAAAACGGCAGCACGCTCGCAGGCTACGACCTGATGGTCGAGACCTATGGCGAGTTGAATGCCGATCGCAGCAACGCGGTGCTGGTGTGCCACGCGCTCAACGCGTCGCATCACGTGGCGGGTATTGCCGCCGACAACCCCAAGGACGTGGGCTGGTGGGACAACATGGTCGGGCCCGGCAAGCCGCTCGACACCGATCGCTTCTTTGTCATCGGGGTGAACAACCTCGGCTCGTGCTTCGGCTCGACCGGGCCGATGAGCCTCAACGCAGCCACCGGCACACCGTATGGTGCCCAATTCCCCGTCGTGACCGTCGAAGATTGGGTCAACGCGCAGGCGCGTGTGGCCGATGCGTTCGGCATCCGCAAGTTCGCCGCCGTGATGGGCGGCAGTCTGGGCGGTATGCAGGCGCTCGCGTGGAGCATCATGTACCCCGAGCGCGTCGGGCACTGTCTGGTGATCGCCTCCACGCCGAAGCTCTCCGCACAGAACATTGCTTTCAATGAAGTGGCGCGCTCGGCCATCCTCTCCGATCCGGATTTCCACGGCGGCGATTACTATGCGCACGGCGTAGTGCCGCGTCGCGGGTTGCGTGTGGCGCGCATGATCGGCCACATCACCTATCTATCCGATGAGGACATGGCGACCAAGTTCGGTCGTGCATTGCGCCGAGCCGAAGTGCTGGTCGACGGGGTGAAGACCGCCGATAAGAGCGACGGCAGCGCACAGGACGATGGCTACCGCTTCAGCTTCGATGTGGAGTTCGAGGTGGAGTCGTATCTGCGCTATCAGGGCGACAAGTTCGCCGAGTACTTCGACGCCAACACGTATCTGCTGATCACGCGTGCACTCGATTACTTCGATCCGGCCCGAACGGTGGGCGGCGATCTGGCGAAGGCGTTGTCGCACACCACGGCCAAGTACCTGATCGTGTCGTTCACGACCGACTGGCGCTTCGCGCCCACTCGCTCGCGCGAGATCGTCAAGGCGCTGCTCGATACGCGTCGCACCGTCAGCTACGCCGAGATCGACGCGCCGCACGGGCACGACGCGTTCCTGCTCACCGATTCGCGTTACCACAATCTGGTGCGCGCCTACTACGAACGTATTGCCCAGGAGGTCGGGGTATGAGCCAGTCCACTGTACCGACGACCAGCGCGCAGGCGGCCCAGTTGGCGGCGTCGAGGCGTCGCATTTCCGCGTCGCTCGCCGAGCGACCGGACTTCCGGGTGATCGCGCGATGGATCGAGCCGTCGTCGCAGGTGCTCGATCTCGGATGCAGCGATGGCTCGCTGCTGCGTCTGCTGATCGACGAACTGGGCGTGAGCGGCTACGGCATCGAGATCGACGACGCCGGCGTGCTTGCCTCGGCGCAACGCGGCATCAACGTCATTCAGCAGAATATGGAAGACGGGCTGAAGCTCTTTGAAGATCAGAGCTTCGATACGGTCATTCTGTCGCAGACATTGCAGACCCTGCACCGCACGGCGGACATTCTGCGCGAGACCGTACGTGTGGGCCGCGAAGCCATCGTGTCGTTCCCGAACTTCGGTTACTGGCCGCATCGGTTATCGGTGTTGCAGGGACGCATGCCCGTATCGAAAAGCTTGCCGTTCCAGTGGCATAACACGCCGAACGTGCGCGTGTTGACGATCAAGGACTTCGAGGCGCTCGCGCCAGATGTCGGCGTGCAGATTCTCGATCGCGCCGTGCTGCATAACGGGCAACTCGTATCCGTGGGTGCGAACTGGCGTGGTAGTCTTGCGGTCTATCGCGTCAAGCGTTCCTGAACCGACAGCAGCTCACGGGGCAGCGAAGCGCCGGGTCCCTGATGGGTAAGGAACAAGGGGGCCGGGTGCTGCGCACCGCAGGCGGCTGGCCCCAACTGTCTTTTCCATGACCGATTCGCTGCCGCCCGACGACGGGCGTGTCTTCCACCCCACGCGGATGCTCATCTGCGTGATTCTCGGCTTCACCTCCGGTCTGCCGCTTTTCATCCTGCTCAATCTGGTGCAGGCTTGGCTGCGCAGCGAGCATGTGGACCTCAAGGCGATCGGTCTGTTCGCGCTCATCCAGTTTCCGTACACGTGGAAGTTTCTATGGGCGCCGCTCATGGATCGCTTCGCGCCCAACCTGTTCGGGTGGAAGCCGGGACGGCGGCGTGGCTGGATGTTCGTCACGCAACTGCTGGTGGCGGGGGCGGTGGCACTCATGGGGACGTATTCGCCGCAGCGCGATCTGATGACGATTGCGGCGTTGGCGGCGGCGCTGGCGTTCTTCAGCGCCAGTCTCGACATTAGCCTGGATGCCTATCGACGCGAACTGCTGTCCGACCGTGAGCAGGGGCTCGGCACGGCCATGCATGTGAACGCCTACAAGGTGGCGGGACTCGTGCCCGGCTCGCTCGCGCTCATCATGGCCGATCATCTGCCCTGGTCGCAGGTGTTCCTTGCGACCGCGGCGTTCATGCTGCCTGGCATTGTCATGACGCTCGTCGTCAAGGAGCCGGAGATTCGAGGTACGCCGCCGAAGACGTTGCGCGAGGCCGTGGTCGAGCCGTTTCACGAATTCGTCACGCGCGGCGGCTGGGCGAAGGCGCTGCTCGTGCTCGCGTTCATCTTTCTCTACAAGCTGGGCGATTCGATGGCGACGTCGCTGGCCACGTCGTTCTATCTCGATCTGGGCTTCACGAAGACACAGATCGGCGTGGTGGCCAAAGCGACGAGCCTTTGGGCGAGCGTGGCGGGCGGCATCATCGGCGGGGTTTGGCTGATCAAGCTGGGCATCAACCGAGGGCTGTGGGTGTTCGGTGTGCTGCAGTTGGTGTCGGTGCTTGGCTTTGCGTGGCTGGCGAAAGCCGGACCGGTGGTCACGGGGCTGGGCGCGGTGATCGCCTTCGAAGCGTTCACGGCCGGGCTGGGTACCGCGGCGTTTACGGCCTACATTGCCCGCACGACAGACCCGCGCTATACGGCGACGCAGTTCGCGCTGTTCACGAGTCTGGCGTCCGTGCCGCGCACATTCGCCAACGCGGGCACGGGGTATATCGTCGATGGCGTTGGCTGGGTTACGTTCTTCCTGATCTGCACGGTTCTGGCGGTGCCCGGCATGTTGCTCCTGCCGAAGGTTGCGCCGTGGGGGGCCGACGATGACGGTGGCGACGGTGTGCCCGCCGCGAGCGGGTCGCGCTGAAGGGGACGGGCGTCGGGCATCCCCTTTACGCCGCTTTGCCCTTTCACACGGCTGCACACGGCTGCGCTCGCTGCGCTGTTTCGGTGTCGTTCAGGCGTCGCGGAAGGCGACCTTCTGGCGCTTGACGACCTGGGTGGCGAAGTCCGCGTCATGCGGAATCGGTTCCCAGAAGAAGTCCTTCTGGAAGATCGGGAGCGCATTGAATTTTCGTGAGCGGAAGATACCCCGATTGCGTTTGAATTCGCTATACCGGTCGCCCTTGAACTGCCGATTCACCGACGTGAATGGCAGGAGGCGTTCGGCGATGTCGGGAAAGTCCATATCCGGATGCGTGTCCCTGAACCTCTCGAGCGCGTCGAACTGATCTCGGCAAATGATCTGGATCGCCGTTTCCGGCAACGCGTAACGCTGCGCCCACATGACATGCCAGCCTGACCGAGTGTCATTGATGAAGTCAGTCAGCCGACGGCTCAGCGTGTAAGCGTCGGATTCGATGTGGACGATCTTGTTTGCGCCGAGGGCTCGTGCAATCGTGACGGAATGCAGGAAACTGCGCCACCAGCCCGGATAGCAGCTCATGCTTTGCCGCCCGAGATTCTCCTCGAAGCGAACGATGCAATGCGTGGCGTCATGGGTGGAGAGGTCTTCCCCGGCCGGCACGGTCGGGATCGTCTCGGCCGGCGGCAGATAGGGTGAACCGTCGTCGATCATCACGATCCGGTCGGCCTTGATCGGCCCGTTCCGGTAGTAGTCGAGCCAGCGCTGACAGCGAGTCTGCCAGGCGTCGGCGTCTTTGAGATAGCTGGTACAGAACAATAGGGTCTTCATAACTCAGGTTCGCTGCCCCCGACGGCCTGGGGCCGAGAGGAGGGGGCAGTGGGTAGTGCCAGGCTGTGTGCGTGGGCGTCAGAGATTGGGTGGCAGGGGCGGCAGGCGCCCACCGCCCTTGGTGCGTGCGCGCTTTACAGCGCGTGGTCGTAGTCGACCGTGAGCGGCGCGTGGTCGCTGAACTTGATGTCGCGAAACACCGATGTGGTTTTGGCTTTGCCCGCAATACCCGGCGTGGCGATCTGGTAGTCGATGCGCCAGCCGACGTTCTTCGCGTAAGCCTGTCCGCGATTGCTCCACCACGTGTATTGGTCGGCGCGCGGGTCGAGCGTGCGAAAGACGTCGACAAATCCGTGGTCGTCGAACAACTGCGTGAGCCAGGCGCGCTCTTCCGGCAGGAAGCCTGAGTTCTTCAGGTTGCCCTTCCAGTTCTTGATGTCGATTTCCTTGTGCGCGATGTTCACGTCGCCGCACAAGACGACTTCGCGCCCCGCCGCCTTGAGCGCGAGCAGGTGAGGCATGAAGTCGGCCATGAAGCGGAATTTGGCGGCTTGACGTTCCTCTCCGCTCGATCCCGACGGGATGTACACCGAGATCACCGACAGGTTGCCGTAACGCGCCTCGACATAACGCCCTTCGGCGTCGAACTCCGTGTGGCCCCAGCCGACGACGACATCGTCAGGCTCGCGTCGCACATAGAGGCCCGCGCCGCTGTAACCCTTCTTCTGGGCATAGTGAAAATAGCCCTGATAGTCGTGCGGCGTGAGGAAGTCCGGCGTCATGTCCGGCATCTGCGCCTTGATTTCCTGCACGCACAGGATGTCGGCGTCCTGAGTGCCGAACCATTCGAAAAAGCCCTTCTTGGCGGCCGATCGCACGCCGTTGAGATTCGCGGTAATGATGCGCATGAGTGTCGATGCGCCGCGCTCGGGCGGCAAGGGGGAGAATGTCAGCGGCAAGGATACCGCAATCGCCGCATCATGTCGGACGCCACCCGTCGGGGCATTGTCCTGTTTCGTCGTCTAGGTCCGCATCTGGCGTTGACGGCTTGGTCTCACGTGCGCCGGGCGCCGCCGGCGATGGCCGCCTTGGCTTCGCCGTCGCCCCCCGGCCCGAGAATGTCGCGCGCGAGCGCGAGCCAGCGTCGCGCCGCGTGCGACAGATAGGAGTCGCGCCGCCATGCCATCGCCAGATCCCACGGAATTTCCGGGTCGCGCACGTCCGCCATCACGAAGCGCTTCGGATCGAGCCGGGCGCAGAAGGGCTCGGGCAGCAAGGCAATGCCGACACCGTTGTCGACCATCGACGCAATGAAGTCCCATTGGCTCGAACGTCCCGCAATTTTCGGCGTGAAGCCTGCGCGACGGCACGCGGCGGTCACGAGCTCGGACAACGCAAAGCCTTCTCCGTAGAAAACGAACGGCTCGTCGCGCAATTCACCCAGGCCGATGGAGGCGCGCCCTTCCCAGCGCGATTCGCGCGGTGCAATCAGACGCAACGCGTAATGGCATACCGGCAGCACGTCGAGAATCGTGGGATCGACCGGGAGCAACACGGCGCCCAGTTCGATGTCCCCCGCCAGCAGCGCCTGTTCAATGGCGCGCGAGCCGGTCTCGAAGAGCTTCATCTCGATGTCCGGATGATGCTGATGAAACGCCCCGATCACCGGAATGAACAGGTCGCCGCCAAGCGGCGGTATCCCGATCGACAATTCGCCGCGCACGACCGTATCGAGATCGGCCAACTCCTGCTGCAGGCGGGCGTAGGCGGCGAGAACGTCCTGAGCGCGCTCGAAGACGACCCGCCCCGCATCGGTCAACTGAAGCCGGCGGCCCATGCCGCGCTCCTCGCGCAACATCAGCGGCGTACCCAGTTCGCCTTCCAGTGCCTTGACCATCTTGCTCACCGTCGGCTGGGTCACGAACAGCGCTTCGGCCGCCGCCGTGAAGCTCTGCTGTCGTACGACTTCCACAAATCCTCGTAACGCGCGCAGTTCCATTTTGGTTCCCTGAGAGGCACCGGCATGGTGCAAAAAGTCGGAAAGGCCCGTCCCGTAAGGCGCCGCCATGCACGATTAGGGTTAATACTTAAATTATTCCATTGTGGAATCGATTTGATAATACTAATTCATTATATTTATGTTGCGGTGCTTCCTATACTGGGCTTCATATTGATGCCACCCCCAGGAGTTCGCCATGACCAAGATGATCGCCAGCCGTCTGTATCTCCGTGGCAAGCGCGTGGCGGGTGTGGTCTGGCAAATTGCGCTGCTCATGGGCATCTATCTGGTGGCGGATGCTGCGTCGCGTCATTTTCATCTGCCGTTGCCGGGCGGCGTATTAGGTCTGCTCACTGTGGTGGCCCTGCTGATGAGCGGCGTGCTGAAGACGGAGAAGATCAAGCGGGGTGCCGACTGGTTTCTGGCCGAAATGATCCTCTTCTTCGTGCCGATGGTCGCCGCCGTCATGCAGTACACCGATCTGCTGCGCCACGAAGGCCTGCAATTGCTCGTCGTGATCGGCGTTGGCACGGTGCTCGTGATGGTCTCGACCGCGCTGGCGGTCGACCTGGCCTGCCGGGCCGAGCGCCGTCTCAAGCGCGCACGGGTGCGCATCCCCGCTCGCCGCGCGCACGCGCACGACGCGCGCTAATGCGTACCGAGTCCATCGTCGCCGCCATGGCCGCGGCGCTCACGGTTAATGGCGCATGCCGGGTCTTGTCATGAATCATACGGCGCTCATGCTGCTCGTTCTCACGGTGGTTTTCTATTACGTGTCGAAGCGCCTCTACGCGCGCTTCGGCAAGGTGTGGCTGGGGCCGGCCATTCTCGCGCCGGTTCTGCTCATTGCCGTGATGGTCGGCGGGGACATTTCCTACGCGACGTATATCGCCGACTCGCGTTGGCTCGTATGGCTGCTCGGTCCGACGACGATTGCGTTCGCCGTGCCGATCTACGAGCATCGCGGCATCATCCGTCGGCACGCCTTTGCGCTGATCGTCGGCGTGCTCGTCGCGATGATCGTCGCCGTGGGCAGTTCGTTCGTGCTGGCTCGCCTGTTCGAGCTGCCGCCCGAGATGGCGCGCAGCCTGCTCGCCCGCTCGATCTCGACGCCGTTCGCCCTCGCGGTCTCCGACAAGGTCGGTGGCTCGCGCGATTTGGTGGGGCTCTTCGTCATCATCACGGGATTCATCGGCATGTTGCTCGGCGAAGCGTTGCTTTCGTGGTTGCCACTGCGTACGCGCATGGCACGCGGTGCCCCGTTCGGCGCGGGCGCTCACGGCTTCGGTACCGCCAAGGCGCGCCAGATCGGCAGCGAAGAGGGCGTCGTGGCCAGCCTCGTCATGATGATCAACGGCATCGTGATGGTCTTCGCCGCGCCGCTGCTCGCCCACCTGCCCCTCTGACGTACCTCCGCTGCGCCGGAGTTTTGCTACAATGCCGGGGTCTTGAGGAGCGTTGCGACAGCCACCGTGCTGCCAGGCTCAAGATCCTTCCTATTGGCCCCGCCGGCCGCCGGTTGACTCCCGGAGTGCATGGCGCGTGGGCCGCAAGAACGGCGCTCACGTCCCAACTATCTAGTCTTTAGAGAAAGGAGGCGTGATGAACGCCGTAGTCGATTCGAAATTCGCCGATTTCCACGTTGCCGATATCAAGCTGGCCGATTGGGGCCGCAAAGAGCTGACCATCGCCGAGAGCGAAATGCCGGGTCTGATGGCCACGCGTGCCGAGTTCAAGGCCAGTCAGCCGCTCAAGGGCGCGCGCATTGCCGGCTCGCTGCACATGACGATTCAGACGGGCGTGCTCATCGAGACGCTCGTCGCCCTCGGCGCCGAAGTGCGCTGGGCCTCGTGCAACATCTTCTCGACGCAAGATCACGCCGCGGCTGCCATTGCTGCCGCCGGCATCCCCGTGTTCGCGTACAAGGGCGAGTCGCTCGACGAGTACTGGGAATACAGCCACCGCATCTTCGAATGGCCGAATGGCGAGTTCGCCAACATGATTCTCGACGACGGCGGCGACGCCACGCTGCTGCTGATTCTGGGCAGCAAGGCCGAGAAGGACCTGTCGGTCGTCGGCCATCCGACCAACGACGAAGAAGTCGCGCTGTACGCCGCGATCAAGCGCCATATCGCCATCGATCCGCACTGGTACAGCAAGCGTCTGTCGCAGATCAAGGGCGTGACCGAAGAGACCACCACGGGCGTGCATCGTCTGTATCAGATGGAAAAGGACGGCACGCTGCCGTTCCCGGCCATCAATGTGAACGACTCGGTCACCAAGTCGAAGTTCGACAACCTGTACGGCTGCCGCGAGTCGCTGGTCGACGGCATCAAGCGCGCGACCGACGTGATGATCGCCGGCAAGATCGCCCTCGTGGCGGGCTACGGCGACGTGGGCAAGGGCTGTGCGCAAAGCCTGCGCGGCCTGGGCGCCACGGTGTGGGTCACGGAAATCGATCCCATCTGCGCGCTGCAAGCGGCAATGGAAGGCTATCGCGTGGTGACGATGGAATATGCCGCCGACAAGGCCGACATTTTCGTGACGGCCACCGGCAACTTCCACGTGATCGATCACGACCATATGGCGGCAATGAAGCACCAGGCCATCGTGTGCAACATCGGTCACTTCGACTCGGAAATCAACGTAGCGTCGACCCGCAAGTATCAGTGGGAAAACATCAAGCCCCAGGTCGATCACATCATCTTCCCGGACGGCAAGCGCATCATTCTGCTGGCTGAGGGCCGCCTGGTGAACCTGGGCTGCGCCACGGGGCATCCGTCGTTCGTGATGAGCAATTCGTTCACCAACCAGACGCTCGCACAGATCGAGCTGTTCGTGTACGGCGCCAAGTACAAGAACAGCGTGTATGTGCTGCCGAAGCACCTTGACGAGAAGGTCGCGCGCTTGCACCTGGGGCGTATCGGTGCCGAGCTGACCGTGCTTACCGACGATCAGGCGAAGTACATCACCGTCGACAAGAACGGCCCGTTCAAGCCGGCGCACTATCGCTATTGATCGGTAACGAGTCTGGCCGGACCCCCCGCCGGTGCGCTGCATGCAATGCACGGCTAACGGGCAACGGCTTGGCGCGGCGGCACGGTGTGCCGCCGCGTTGGGTTCTACCACTGCCGGTGCCGGGACAGACCTCCCGCACCGGCCTGTTCTTCGGAGCTTGCCATGCGTCTGCTGCTGATTTGGCTCATCAATGCCATCGCGCTTCTCGTCTTGCCGCACATCGTGTCGGGCATTCAGCTCAAGGGCATCGGGACGGCGCTGATCGTCGCGATCGTGCTTGGGCTGATCAACGCGTTCCTGCGGCCGTTGCTCGTCATACTGACGCTGCCGGTCACGGTGGTGACGCTGGGGTTGTTCATCTTCGTGATCAACGCGCTGTTGTTCTGGCTGGCCTCGCATGTCGTCAAGGGCTTCGAAGTCTCGGGCTTCTGGGCGGCGCTCTTCGGCTCGCTGCTCTATAGCCTGATTTCCTGGATTCTGTCGGCGCTGGTGTTCGGCGGCGACCGCGCCACCAACGTGTGAGTGTCGACGCGTCGCCGTCGACCGTGCTTTGCAGGAACCCCGCCGTCATGTCGCAAGCCCTTCGTGCCGATCAAGCCCTCGTCTCCCGAGGGCTGGCTGCATCGCGCACCGCCGCTCAACGTCTCATCGACGCCGGCCGCGTGTATTACGCGGGGACCGAGGCGGCCGTGAAGAAAGCCAGTCAGGTCGTGGCGCTCGACGAAGACCTCGAAGTGCGGGCGGCAGCCGACGGCTTGCCCGGCGAGGACAGCTACGTGTCGCGCGGCGGGTTGAAGCTGGCCGGCGCGCTCATGCAAACGCGGCTCGACGTGCGGGGGCGCGTGGCGCTCGACGTCGGACTGTCGACCGGCGGCTTTGCCGACTGCCTCTTGCAGGCGGGGGCCGCGCGGGTCATCGGGGTCGATGTCGGTCACGGGCAACTGCATCCACGCCTGGCAGGCGAGCCGAGGCTCGTATCGCTCGAAGGCATCAACGCACGACATCTGTCGCGTGAGATGCTCGACGCACGTCTGGCGCAGTGCGCGGCGGACAGCGCGACACATCGCGCGACAGATGGTGCGACCGACGGCACGACACACGGCGCGACACACGGTGCCAAACACGGTGAAGCGGAGCCGGCAACGGCGGCCGTCCCGGCGGCGGGCTTCGATCTGATCGTCGGTGACGTGTCGTTCATTTCGCTCACGCTGGTACTGCCCGCCGTTGCACCCCTGCTCGCCGCGAGCGGCGATCTGCTGATGCTCGTCAAGCCGCAGTTCGAAGTGGGGCGCGAGCATATCGGCCGAGGCGGCCTCGTGCGGGATACCGCGCAGTACGCGCAAGTGGAGACAAAGATCCGCACCGCCTGTGAGACGTTGGGACTGACGCTCGCCGCCTGGCTCGACAGTCCTATCGCCGGGGGTGACGGCAACCGGGAGTTCTTTGTGCACGCGACGCGCGCGGCATGAACGGACCCCTCAAAATTAGAACGATCATGACGCAACCATTCTTCAGTTTCGAATTCTTCCCGCCCAAGACCGCCGAAGGCGCGGAGAAGCTGCGTGCCACGCGCCAGCAATTGTTCCCGCTTGGCCCCAAGTTCGTCTCGGTGACCTTCGGCGCAGGCGGCTCGACGCAGCAAGGCACGCTCGATACGGTCATCGAAATCCAACGCGAAGGCGTGGAGGCGGCACCGCACCTCTCGTGCGTGGGTTCGACCAGGGACAACATCCGCACGATCCTGCAGACGTACCGCCAGAACGGCATTCGCCACATTGTGGCGCTGCGCGGCGACCTGCCGTCGGGGATGGGGGAGATTGGCGAGTTCCGTTACGCATCGGAGCTGGTCGAGTTCATCCGGAACGAGACCGGCGATTGGTTCCACATCGAAGTGGCGGCTTATCCGGAATACCATCCGCAGGCGAAGTCGCCGCGTCTGGATCTGGAGCATTTCGCCAACAAGGTGAAGGCGGGGGCGAACGCTGCCATCACGCAGTACTTCTTCAATGCGGACGCGTATTTCCGCTTTGTCGACGACGCTTCGCGTCTGGGGGTGGCGGTGCCGATCGTGCCGGGGATCATGCCTATCACGAACTATTCGCAGATGATGCGTTTCTCGGAAATGTGCGGTGCCGAAGTGCCGCGCTGGATCGCCAAGCGCCTCGAAGGCTTCGGCGACGACCGCGATTCGATCCGCGCCTTCGGACTCGATGTCGTGACGGCGCTGTGCGAACGCCTGCTTGCGGAAGGCGCGCCGGGACTGCACTTCTATACGCTCAACGCTGCTTCGGCCACCAAAGCGATGTGGCAGCGCCTCGGTTTGTGAGGTGCGGCGCCATCGTGCGCCAACGAATCGGCGGGTGGGAAGTCAATCCCGATCATAATTAAGTGATTTCCTAAGCAAAAACACCACGAATAGGCCGATTGCTAGGGATTTGGCGTGTTGTGAGGCGAGGGAAGCTTAAGTAATATCCCTCGTAGGCTCGGCGGTGGATCGTCTGCCGTCGGGCGTCACACCCGATCCCGAGGAGCCTATGAAACAGACTCACACCCTGCGTTTGCTTTTGGCTGCGACCTTGCTTGCCGGTGCGGCCGTGATCCGGCCCGCCGCAGCCGTCGAAATCCCGAACAAGACCCTCGTGTACTGCTCCGAGGGCAGCCCGGCCGGTTTCGATCCGGGACAACTCACCACCGGCACCGACTTCGATCCCGCCGACGCCATCTACAACCGCCTGATCGCCTTCAAGCCGGGCGAGACCGGGGTGATGCCGTCGCTCGCCGAGTCGTGGGACATCTCGCCGGACAACAAGGTCTACACCTTCCATCTGCGCAAGGGCGTCAAGTTTCACACCACCGATTACTTCACGCCCACGCGTGACTTCAACGCCGAGGATGTGAAGTTCACCTTCGACCGCATGGGCGATCGCGACATGCCGTTTCGCAAGGCGTATCCGACGGAGTTCCCGTATTTCGTCGACATGGGCCTGCAGGCGGACATCGACCGCATCGAGGTCATCGATCCGTACACGGTGCGCTTCGTTCTGAAAAAGGTCGACGCGCCGTTCCTCCAGAACCTGGCGATGTCGTTTGCGTCGATCCTCTCGAAGGAGTACGCAGACAAGTTGCTCGCGGCGAACAATCCCCGCGATATCGCGCTCAAGCCGGTCGGTACCGGTCCGTTCATTTTCCGCAGCTACACGAAGGACGCCACGCTGCGCTTCGACGGCAACAAGCAATACTGGAACACGAGTCTGCCGCCGAAGGTGAGCAAGCTGATCTTCGCGATCACGACCGACGCCAATGTGCGCATGCAGAAGCTCAAGCGCAACGAGTGCCAGGTCGCGACCTATCCGCGCCCGGCCGACGTCGATGCGCTCAAGGCCGATATCGCGGCGCAGGGCAAGGCGTCGAAGCTCAAGATGCCGGATCAGGTGGGCTTCAACCTGGGTTACGTTGCCTACAACGTGCAGAAGAAGCCGCTCGATCGGGTGGAAGTGCGTCAGGCCCTCGACATGGCCATCAACAAGAAGGCGATTCTCCAGTCCGTCTACGGCTCGGCCGGACAATTGTCGAACGGCGCGCCGATGCCGCCGACACAATGGTCGTACGACAAGAACATCAAGTCGGCCGGCTACGACCCGGAGAAAGCCCGCGCACTGCTCGACAAGGCGGGCGTGAAGCACATGGAGATCACGCTGTGGGCGATGCCGGTGCAGCGTCCGTACAACCCGAACGGCAAGCTCATGGCCGAGATGATTCAGGCCGACTGGGCGAAGATCGGCGTGAAGGCCAATATCGTCACGTACGAATGGGGTGAGTACATCAAGCGCGCGAAAGCGGGCGAGCACGACGCGTTGCTCATCGGGTGGACCGGCGACAACGGCGATCCCGACAACTGGCTCGGCGTGCTGCTCGGCTGCGACTCGGTCAACGGCAACAACTTCTCGAAGTGGTGCTACAAGCCGTTCGACGACCTCGTGAAGCAGGCGCGTCAGACCACCGACGTTGCCTTGCGCACGAAGCTCTATACGCAGGCCCAGGAGATCTTCGCGCAACAACTGCCGTTCTCGCCGATTGCGCACTCCACGCAATACAAGCCGATGGCCACGAACGTGAAAGGCTTCAAGCTCAGCCCGTTCGGCCGCAACAGCTTCGCAGGCGTGTCGCTGGAGTAGGCCGCCCGGCAGGGCATAGTGACGACCGGTTCCGGCCGGTGCCGACCACCGGTCGTCATGCATGCCCAGCCATCGGGCTCGGCCGCCGCGCCCGAGCCCGATGGCCGATGGCCGATGGCCGCGACAGGACAAAAGATCGTCTACGCGTGATTAACGCGGCACAGCGCCGCCCGCCCCTGCGCCGGGGGCGGTGCGATGCGCAGCCCCCACGGAACCTTCTTCCTATGCTGAGATTCGTCCTGCGACGACTGGGCATGGTGATCCCGACTTTCATCGGCATCACCGTCCTGGCGTTCGCGCTCATTCACCTTATCCCCGGCGATCCGATCGAGGTGCTCGTGGGCGAGCGCAATCTCGATCCGGTCATGCACGCCGAAGCGATGAAGCGGTTGGGACTCGATCAGCCGCTCACCACGCAGTATTTCGTCTATTTGAAACACGCGGCGCAGGGCGACCTTGGGCGCTCGATCGTCACCAATGAAGGTGTGCTTCACGAATTCTTCGCTCGCTTTCCCGCCACGCTGGAACTGGCCCTTTGCGCCATGATCTTCGCACTCGCCGTCGGTTTGCCTGCGGGCGTGGCGGCGTCGTTGCGGCGAGGCAAGATGCTCGACCACACCACGATGGGCGCTGCGCTCACGGGCTACTCCATGCCGATCTTCTGGTGGGGGCTGCTGCTGATCATGCTGTTCTCCGTCTATCTGCAATGGACGCCGGTGTCCGGGCGCATCGGCGTGGAATACGACGTGCCGAGCGTGACCGGCTTCATGCTCATCGACACGCTGCTCTCGGGAGACGAAGGGGCCTTCCGCTCGGCAGTGACGCATTTGATTCTGCCGACCATCGTGCTCGGCACGGTGCCGCTCGCGGTGATTGCGCGCATGACGCGCTCGGCCATGCTCGAAGTGCTGCGCGAGGACTACATCCGCACGGCACGCGCGAAAGGCCTTTCGCCGTGGCGCGTGATCGTCGTGCATGCGCTGCGCAATGCGCTGATTCCGGTCATTACCGTGATCGGTCTGCAAGTCGGCGTGCTGCTCGCCGGCGCGGTGCTCACCGAGAACGTGTTTTCCTGGCCGGGTATCGGCAAATGGCTGATCGATGCCATTCTGCGACGCGACTATCCGGTGGTGCAGGGAGGCATTCTGCTGATCGCGACGGGCGTGATTCTGGTCAACCTGCTGGTCGACGTGCTCTATGGTGTCGTCAACCCGCGCATTCGGCACTGAAGGAGGTCAACCATGAGTGATACCCCTGCTACGCTGCCGCCTCCCGCCGCCGTGACGGCCACGCCGCGTGCGCATCTGTTCCGGGAGTTCCTGCGCAGCTTCACGGCGAACCGTGGCGCAACGGCTGCGGCCATCGTGTTGTTGCTGATGTTCGCCGCCGCGGTGCTTGCGCCACTGGTCGCGCCGCACAGTCCTATCGAGCAATATCGCGACTTCGTGAAGCTCCCGCCCGCGTGGTTCGACGGCGGCAACGCCCAGTTCCTGCTGGGCACCGACGAGGCCGGGCGCGACATTCTTTCGCGTCTGATCTACGGCGCGCGGCTGTCGTTCTGGATCGGTCTGTCGTCGGTCGTGCTCTCGCTGATTCCGGGCATTCTGCTCGGACTGCTGGCGGCCTTCTTCCCGCGCTGGCTCGATGCGCCGATCATGCGACTGATGGACATGATGATGGCGCTGCCTTCGCTGTTGCTGGCGGTGGCCGTGGTGGCCGTGATCGGCCCGGGCCTTGCCAACACGACCATCGCGATTGCGATCGTCACGTTGCCCGCGTATGTGCGATTGACACGCGCGGCGGCCATCGGGGAATTGCAACGGGAATACGTCGTTGCGTCCCGCATGGCGGGCGCGGGCACCTTGCGGCTGATGTTCTCGACGGTATTGCCGAACTGCGCGGCACCGCTCATCGTGCAGGCCACGCTGAGTTTCTCGGTGGCCATTCTCGACGCGGCAGCGCTCGGCTTTCTCGGGCTGGGTGTGCAACCGCCGCTCGCGGAGTGGGGTTCGATGCTCGCGTCGGCGCGCGACTATATGGAAAGTGCCTGGTGGATTGTGACGCTGCCGGGGCTTGCGATCGTGATCTCGGTGCTCGCCATCAATCTGGTCGGCGACGGCCTGCGTGATGCACTCGACCCCAAACTGAAGCGAATCGCATGAGTCTTCTCTCCATTCGAAATCTCTCGGTCGACTTCGAGGGCGCGCGCGCTGTCGACGGCATCGACCTCGACGTCGGCCAGGGCGAGATTCTTGGCGTGGTCGGTGAATCCGGCTCGGGCAAGAGCGTGACGATGCTCGCCCTCATGGGGCTGGTCGACGCGCCGGGGCGCGTGCATGCCGACGAAGTGCGCTTCGACGGACGCGATCTGCTGCGGGCGTCGGCGCGCGAGCGCCGCAGCATCGTCGGCCGCGACGTGTCGATGATCTTCCAGGACGCGCTCACGAGCCTGAACCCGAGCTACACCGTCGGCTATCAGATCGGCGAAGTGCTGCGCCGCCATATGGGGTTGCGGGGGCGAGCGTTGCGCGATCGTGTCGTCGAGCTATTGATGCAGGTCGAGATTCCCGATGCCGCCAGCCGGGCCGGCGCTTATCCGCATCAACTCTCCGGCGGGATGAACCAGCGCGTGATGATTGCCATGGCGATTGCCTGCCGTCCGAAACTGCTGATTGCCGATGAGCCGACGACCGCGCTCGACGTCACCATCCAGGCGCAGATCATGGCCTTGCTGCTGCAATTGCAGAAGGATCACGGCATGGCGCTCGTGCTGATTTCGCACGATCTGGCGGTGGTGGCGGAGGTTGCACACCGGGTGTCCGTCATGTATGCGGGGCAGGTGATTGAAAACCAGCAGGTACCGGCGCTGTTCGACGCGCCGCATCACCCCTACACGGAAGCGTTGCTCTCGGCGATTCCCGAGCACAACCGAGGGGTGCGGCGGCTGCGCACGCTACCGGGCGTGGTGCCCGGGCGCGACGACCGTCCGGCGGGCTGCCTGCTCTCGCCGCGTTGCCCGTATGCCGACGACCATTGCCGCGCCGTGCAGCCGGTGCTGGAGCCTTACGTTGGGCCGGGCGCGGCGGGATCGCCGAAGGTGCGATGTTTCAAGCCGTTACCGCATGCGGTGGCGGGCGAACACACGACAGGAGGAGCGCAATGAGTGAAACCGTTTTCGCGACGCCTCCAGGAGCGCCGCAGGCGCCTGCGCAGGACCGTGCCGAGCGCGCCCCAGGCCGTATGGTGCTGGCCGCGCAGGATCTGACGCGCTTCTACACTGTGAACCGCGGCTTCATGCGCGCGCCGGCAACCGTCAAGGCGCTCAATGGCGTGTCGTTCGAACTGGCGGCTGGCCGTACCCTGGCCGTGGTCGGCGAGTCGGGGTGCGGCAAATCGACGCTGGCCCGGGTGCTGACGTTGATCGAAGCGCCAACGTCCGGCAGACTCGTCGTCGACGCGACCGACACCACGGCCGCGTCGGCGAGGGAGCTGGCCCCGCTGCGCACGCGAATCCAGATGGTGTTCCAGAATCCGTATGCGTCGCTCAATCCGCGCAAGACGGTGGGGCAGACACTCGATGAGCCGCTGGCCATCAATACGTCGGAGAGCCGCGCGCAGCGGGGGGAGCGGATTGCCGCGATGATGCGCACCGTTGGCTTGCGCCCGGAGCACGTGGCCCGTTACCCGCACATGTTCTCGGGCGGACAGCGGCAGCGGGTGGCGATTGCCCGGGCGATGATCCTGTCGCCCGCCATTGTGGTGGCGGACGAGCCGGTGTCGGCCCTGGATGTCTCAATTCAGGCACAGATCCTGAATCTTTTCATGGATTTGCAGGACCGATACGCGACGAGTTACGTATTCGTGTCGCATAATCTCGCGGTGGTCGAGCATGTGGCCGACGACGTCATGGTGATGTACCTCGGCCGCGCGGTCGAACACGGTCCCAAGGCCGCCGTGTTCGGCAAGCCGCTGCATCCGTACACCAAGGCGTTGATGTCGGCGACGCCGGCGATCAAGGCCGCCGAGCGGCGCGTCAAGATTGCGCTGACCGGCGAGCTGCCTTCGCCGTTGCGGCCGCCGCCGGGGTGTACGTTTGCGCCGCGCTGTCCGTACGCGATCGACCGGTGCCGCGAGGAAGTGCCGCCATTGCGCAGGCTCGAGGAACGTCTGGTGGCGTGCCATCGGGTTGAAGACATTGAGGGATGACGAGATTGGGTGGACCACCTCGCGCGACGCACGTTCGTCGGGGCGTTGCATTGACCGGCTGGCTGCTCGGTTGCCTGCTGATGACGCTCGCCGTCACGCTGGAGGCGGCATCGCTCCCCACGCCGCCGGCGATGGCGCCGCGCCCGCTACCGCTGGTCGTGCCCGAGCCCGGCGAATCGCCGCCGGGCGCCAACCTCCCATTCTATGAAGCCCGCAAGGGTGACATGACCCTCTACGTCATGGGCACCCTGCACGTTGGCAAGCCCGACGACTACCCGTTCCGAAGTGTCGTGGTCGATGCCTTGCGGGAATCGAAGGTGGTGGCGTTCGAGCTGTCGCCCGACGATCTGACGATGTCTCAGGACGACGTCCAGAAGTACGGAATGTGCTCACGCGCCTGCCTGCCGAGGCTGATTCCCGCGCCACTGTGGCGTAAGCTGCGCGCGCGGCTCAAGGGCAATCCGGCGATGCTCGCCGAGATTCGTCACATGCGCCCGTGGCTGGCGGCGCTGCTCGTCGAGACGCTGGACTCGATGGGGGCCGACCTGCAAACCGAGTACGGCACGGAGAACCAGCTGGAGAACATCTATCGCGGCCGCATTGTGGGTCTCGAATCGCTCGCGGAGCAGATGGACGCGTTCACCGGCCTGAGTTCGGCCCAGCAGAACGAATTGCTGGCGCAGGAGTTGGTGCTCACACCCAAAAAGGCGACGGCGCAGGTGGAGGAATTGCACCGTCTGTGGCGTGCGGGAGACGCCGAGCTGGTGTTCGACTGGTCGCAGGGCAAGGCGGCGCAGGTGCGGCGCAATGTGGCGCTGGCCGAGGCCATCGACGAGCGCATTCTGTACTCGCGCAATCGGCGCTTTCTGGCGCGCATGCTCTTTCTGGCCGAGCCGGGCCAGCCGGTCTTCGTGGCCGTCGGCACGCTCCATCTCGGCGGCCCGCACGGGGTGCTGCAATTGCTGCGCGAGCACGGGTTCTCGGTGGCGCAGCGCTAGGGGGAGGGCGGCTTCGCGCGCGTCGCCGCAGGCAGACCTGCTGTGCGGCGTTCGCAAAGCCGAGCGCGACACCTTGCCGGGACCCTTTGCAAGGGCGCGAGACGGCAACGTGAACGTGCCGTCGTCGCGGGGGCGGCTCGCACGGCCTCAGGCCAACATGCCCCGCGCCTCGATAAAGCCGATGATCTCCTGAAGGCCCTTGCCTTCCTTCATGTTCCCCATCACGAATGGCCGCATGCCGCGCATCTTCTGCGTATCGGAGCGCATGACGTCGAGCGACGCGCCGACATAGGGGGCGAGATCGGTCTTGTTGATGACGAGCAGGTCCGACTTGGTAATGCCCGGGCCGCCTTTGCGGGGAATCTTCTCACCCCCGGCAACATCGATCACGTAGATCGTGAGATCCGAGAGTTCGGGGCTGAACGTGGCGGCGAGATTGTCACCGCCCGATTCGATGAAAACCACGTCGGCGTCGGGAAAGCGCGCCAGCATGCGCTCGACGGCTTCGAGGTTGATCGATGCGTCTTCGCGGATGGCCGTGTGCGGGCAGCCGCCGGTCTCGACGCCGAGAATGCGCTCAGGCTCGAGCGCCCCGGCTACCGTCAGAAGCCGCTGGTCTTCCTTCGTGTAGATGTCGTTGGTGATGACCACGAGATCGTAGCGCTCGCGCATGGCCTTGCAGAGCATCTCGGTCAGGGTGGTTTTGCCGGAGCCGACCGGGCCTCCGATGCCGACACGCAGCGGCGGATTCTTCTTGGTACGACGGGTATTGGCAGATGTCGTCATGGCGAATGTCGTGGGTGGCGGTGGGAAAGCGATAGGGGATAGCGATAGGGGATAGCGATAGGGGATAGCGATAGGGGGCGCGATGCGTCTCACGAGCGGAACAGGCGTGAGTACTGAGTCTCGTGTCGCGAGGCGAGAATGGCGAGCGCCGGGGAAAACGTATTGATCCGGTCGTCGGGCAACGCCGCTGCGCGGTGCGCGGCCTCCACGACGCACGGGCGCAAGGCCACGATCACGCGTTGCGCGGCCAATTGCCCGAGCGGCACCGCCTTCAGCGCCCCCGCTACCTGGTTCTCGAGCCAACTGAACGCATACGCGACGAGCGTGTCGGTCAGCGGGGCACCGTGCGTCAATGCAGCGAAGGCGAAGGCCGTCGGCAGGGCGATCGGACGCATGGACGCCAGGTGTGCGCGTTGTGCCGGCGCGCCCCATTCGAGCGAGAGCGCGAGTTGCGTGAGCGACCAACCCATCTGCTCCGTTTCGGCCCGCAGCTCGGCGGCTTCGCGGGTGGCAAGCAGCCAGTCGTTCACACGGCTGAGCGCGGCGACGTCGCCGGCTTGCCAGTGACGCCACTGTCTGGCGAGCAGGGCCATCTCCCCGGTTGAGAAAACACCGTCGAGCTGACTGGCAATCCAGCATTGCGCGCTCGGGGCGTCATGAACGATGCCGTGCTCAACTGCGGCTTCGAGGCCTTGCGAGTAACTGAACGCTCCAATGGGCAGCGCCGGCGAGGCCAGATGAAGCAGCGCCGCGAGCGACTGAAGCGACGCAGTGGCCACCGGTTCAGTGAGCGGGCTAGCCAGACTTGCCGTCATCGGTGGGACTCACAGAGAGAGGCTCGCTGCCGACGGCGGTGCCGCTCGACATGGACACGGGCGCGTGTCCGCAATCGGGGCCGTGCACATGGGCGTGATCGTGCGCATGAGAATGCGAGTGACCATGGTCGTGACCATGACCATGACCATGACCATGATCGTGGTCGTGGTCGTGCGGGTGTCCGTGATGTTCATGGAACACTTGCTGCGCCAGCGCCAAGTCTTCGGCGAACGTCGCGTCGTGACCGTGTTTGTGTCCGCCACCATAGGCACCCGCTTCGGGCTCGAAGGGCATCAGGGCTTCGGCGACGTCAACGTCGAGCCGCAGCAACATGTCGCGTAGCACCGGGTCGTACTCGAGCTTGAGATAGCCGTCGCCCACTTCGACGGGGGTATGCCGGTTGCCGAGGTGATATGCCGCGCGGGTCAGCGCAAGCGCTGTCGCGGCCGTGACGAGCAACACCGTCTCCGGGGCGGCGTCCACGCGGATGAGGCCGCCATCGTCGGCCACGAGCACGTCGCCGCCGCGCAGCACGGTGCCGCGCGGCAGGAACAGGGCGATGTCTTCGCCCGTCTCCAGCGTGGCGCGCAGGCGGCTCTTGCTGCGGGCATCGAACGGCAACACGAGCGCCGGGGCTCGACGCGCGAGCGGCGCGGCAATGCGTCCGGCGTCGAGGCGTTTCTCGACGCGGCGCAGCGTTGTCGACGACTCGGCGGCGTCGGCCGGGCGGGGCGAATCGGGGGTTGGCGACATGGTTCAGAAAAGGAAGTAGCGTTGCGCCATCGGCAGCACGGTCGCCGGCTCGCATGTCAGCAGTTGGCCGTCGGCGATGACCTGATATGTCTC
This sequence comes from Pandoraea sp., assembly GCF_041919235.1. Classification (NCBI taxonomy): domain Bacteria; kingdom Pseudomonadati; phylum Pseudomonadota; class Betaproteobacteria; order Burkholderiales; family Burkholderiaceae; genus Pandoraea; species Pandoraea sp. The sequence continues at coordinate 48,242 of NZ_JAYRUC010000004.1, read as the reverse complement.
GGGATCGACGCTGATATGGGGCAGCCAGTCGTTGTTGATCATGTTGGCCTTGGTCACCTGCCGGATACCGCGCACCGGCACGATGCGCTTGGTCAGCCCGTAGCGGCTGCCCACATCGCCATCGTACGCGGCTTGCGACACAAACGTGAGGCACGTGCGCGCGAGCGCTCCGGCGCGGGCACCGAACATCTCGCGGTAATGCACCGGCTGAGGCGTTGGAATGGACGCATTCGGGTCACCCATGAGCGCCGAGGTAATCATGCCGCCCTTGAGAATCAGCGACGGCTTCACGCCGAAGAATGCCGGCTCCCACAGGACCAGATCGGCCCATTTGCCCACTTCGATCGAGCCGATTTCATGGGCCATGCCGTGCGTGATCGCCGGGTTGATCGTGTACTTGGCAACGTAACGCTTGACGCGGAAATTGTCGGCCTGCGACGTGTCGGTGCCGAGTGCGCCGCGCTGCACCTTCATCTTGTGCGCGGTCTGCCAGGTCCGCATGACGACTTCGCCAACGCGGCCCATGGCCTGCGAGTCCGACGAGATCATCGACAGCGCGCCCAGGTCGTGCAGGATATCCTCGGCGGCAATGGTCTCGCGCCGAATGCGCGATTCGGCAAACGCAATGTCTTCCGCAATGGCCGGATCGAGATGATGGCAGACCATCAACATATCGAGATGTTCGTCGAGCGTGTTGATGGTGTACGGCCGGGTCGGGTTGGTGGACGACGGCAACACGTTCGGCTCGCCGCACACTTTCAGAATGTCCGGTGCATGACCGCCCCCGGCGCCTTCCGTGTGGTACGTGTGGATCGTGCGGCCGTTGATGGCGGCGACGGTGGCTTCGACGAAACCGCCTTCGTTGAGCGTATCGGTGTGGATGGCGACCTGTGTATCGGTGGCGTCGGCCACCGACAGGCAGGCGTCGATGGCGGCGGGCGTGGAGCCCCAGTCCTCGTGCAGCTTCAATCCGATGGCGCCCGCTTCGATTTGCTCGATCAGCGGTTCGGGCTGGCTGACGTTGCCCTTGCCGAGAAAGCCGAGGTTGATCGGCCAGCCGTCGGCGGCTTGCAGCATGCGCTCCAGGTGCCACGCGCCGGGCGTGCAGGTGGTGGCGTTGGTGCCCGTGGCCGGCCCGGTGCCGCCGCCCAGCAGCGTGGTCACGCCGGACGATAGCGCCTCCTCGATCTGCTGCGGGCAGATGAAGTGGATGTGCGAGTCGATGCCGCCGGCCGTGACGATCATGCCTTCACCGGCGATGACTTCCGTCGCGCCGCCCAGCGGAATGGTCACGCCGGGCTGGATGTCGGGATTGCCGGCCTTGCCGATGCCCCAGATCCGGCCGTCCTTGAGTCCGATGTCGGCTTTGACGATGCCCCAGTGATCGACGATGACGGCGTTCGTGATGACGGTATCCACGACATCGGCGCGGGTGCGCTGCGACTGGCCCATGCCATCGCGAATCACCTTGCCGCCGCCGAATTTCACCTCTTCGCCGTAAATGGTGAAGTCACGCTCGATCTCGATGATGAGGTCGGTGTCGGCCAGCCGCAGACGATCGCCTGTCGTGGGGCCGAACATTTCCGCGTAGGCGCGGCGTGAAATTTTCATAGCGCCCCCATGACGCGACCGGCGAACCCGAAGACGCGGCGGTCTCCCGCCAACGCCACCAACTCGACTGTCCGGTGTTGTCCCGGCTCGAAGCGCACGGCCGTGCCGGCGGCGATGTTCAGACGAAAGCCGCGCGTCGCCTCACGGTCGAATTGCAGGGCGTCGTTGACTTCATAGAAGTGGAAATGCGAGCCGATCTGGATCGGGCGGTCGCCGGTGTTGGCGACGCTCACGCTGAGGGTCGGGCGACCTTCGTTGAGCGTGATCTCGCCTGCGGCGGTTATCAATTCTCCGGGAATCATGTGGGTCTCCGAGCGGGATTCACGAATGCGTAGTGCCTGACCTGTTCAGATCGCCGCCGCCAGCAGCGACGCGCCGAAGGCCAGCACGCCGGCCCCCAGCAATCGCGGCACCCATGCCGTGCGATGTCGCAGTGCCACGCCCGCCCCGATGCCGATGCCGTGCAGCAGGCCGGTCGCGAGCAGGAAGCCGGCCAGGTAATGCATGGCGCTGGCCTCGGCCGGCAATTCCGCGCCGTGGGCGAAGCCGTGGAAGATCGCGAAGGCTCCCACGACGGCGGCGCCCGCCCAGCCCGGCAGCTTTGCGCGCGTCGCCAGCATGAGTCCGAGCACCAGCAGCGAGACGGCAATCATGGGCTCGACGCCCGGCAGGGCAACCCAGTGCGACATGCCCAGCAGGCCCCCCGCAGCGAGCATGGCGACGAAGGCGATCGGGGCGAGCCAGACGCGTTTGGACGTGAGCGCACTCCACAGGCCGACCACGATCATGGCGCAGAGGTGGTCCGCCCCGGTGAGCGGATGCACGAAGCCGGCGAGGAAGCTGCTGGCGGCGTCGTGGCCCGGATGCCCCGGGTGCGCGAGCGCCACCCCCGAGGTGGCCAGCAGGGCGAGGCCGCTAGCCAGGCGTGCGAGACGACGGCGCGCAGGGCCGGGGGCAGGGGCGGCAATCGCCGCAGCAGCGACGCGCGCGTCGCGGGTAGCGTGAGCATCGTGAGCCTCGTGGGCATCACGGACAACAGGGAGGCGGGTCACTGACATGAGACGTCCTTAGGAGGTTGTTGTCGGCGCTGAAGAAGCGAATACGTTGGGATCGGTCGCGATACGTCGCGATACGTGCGATAGGTGCGGTACGTGCCGATACGTCGGAAGCCCGCCGACAAGCGGCGGGGTGAATGCGACGCTTGGATACTCGGCATTCACTCGCGCGCGCGTGCTTCAGGGAATCGGGTGATGCACGGTGACGAGCTTGGTGCCGTCGGGAAACGTGGCTTCGACCTGAATATCCGGGATCATCTCCGGCACGCCTTCCATCACGTCGTCGCGCGTGAGCAACGTGGTGCCGTAGTGCATCAGGTCGGCAACGGTGCGCCCGTCGCGCGCGCCTTCCATGAGGGCGGCGCTGATGAACGCCACCGCCTCCGGATAGTTCAGTTTCAGGCCGCGCGCACGCCGGCGTTCGGCGAGCAGGGCGGCGGTGAAGATCAGCAACTTGTCTTTTTCGCGCGGGGTGAGCTTCATCGTGACAGGGGAACTTCAATGCGAAAGGTTCGTAGGGAGGACGCCGCTGCCGCACATCATAGGCGCAGCCCTGCATCCGCGCCACTGCGTTTTGCCGCGCGCGCAGGGCGCACCAAAACCGTGCGAATCGAGGGGCGCGCGGCGTCGGCCGCAGGGCATTGTCATTGGCAGATGAACCGCTGCAATTCCGGCGTCGTCGGTTGCGTGAACAGTTGTTCCGGCGCACCGGACTCCCAGATCCTGCCTTGATGCATGAACACCACGCGATCCGAGACGTGGCGGGCGAAGCGCATTTCGTGCGTGACGAGAATCAGCGTCATGCCTTCGGCGGCGAGGTCTTCGAGCACCTTGAGCACTTCGCCGACCAACTCGGGATCGAGCGCCGAGGTGATTTCGTCGCACAGCATCACCGACGGATTCATGGCGAGCGAGCGTGCAATCGCCACGCGCTGCTGCTGACCGCCCGAGAGCTGCGACGGGTAGCTGTCGAACTTGTCGGCGAGGCCAACCTTGGCGAGCATGGTGCGCGCGACTTCACGGGCATGGGCCGCGGGCGTCTTCTTCACGACCTTCTGCGCGAGCATCACGTTCTCACCGGCCGAGAGATGCGGAAACAGGTTGTACTGCTGGAACACCATGCCGACCTTCAGACGCAGGGCGCGCAAATCGGTGTCGCGTGCGCCAACGTGTACCCCGTCGACGGCGACGCTACCCGCGTCGAACCGCTCGAGCCCATTGAGCGTGCGCAGCAACGTGCTCTTGCCCGACCCGCTCTTGCCGATGATCGACACGACCTGGCCGCGCTCGACGCTCATGTCGATGCCTCGGAGCACCGGGTTTTCGCCGAAGCGCTTTTGCATGCCCCTGACTTCAATGAGCGACATGGAGTTTCCTTTCGAGATGACGTGCCCACAGCGACAGCGGATAGCAGGCAGCGAAATAGATCAGTGCGACGAGGCCATACACGGTGAACGGCTGGAACGTCGCGTTGGTCAGCATGGTGCCGGTCTTCGTGAGTTCGTCGAAGCCGATGATCGAGGCGAGCGCGGTGCTCTTGACCACCTGTACCGAGAAGCCGACCGTGGGGGCGATGGCAATGCGAAGCGCCTGCGGAAGGATCACGTGGCGCAGTTGCTCGCCGTAACGCATGGCGAGGCTCGACGAGGCTTCCCATTGACCGTGGGGCACGGCATCGACGCAGCCGCGCCAGATCTCCGTCAGGTAGGCGCTCGTGTAGAGCGTGAGGCACACGGCGGCCGCGACCCATGGCGAGACTTCCAGGCCGAGCAACGGCAAGCCGAAGAACACCAGGAACAACTGCATGAGCAGCGGCGTGCCCTGAAACACTTCAATGTAGAGCGACACGAGACGCGCGGCCCATTGCACGCGCCCCACGCGTACCACGAGCAATGCCAGCGCAACCAGTCCGCCGCAGACGAAGGCGATGGCCGAGAGCGCCAGCGTCCAGCGGGCCGCGAGCATCAGGCCGCGAAACATGTCCCACGTCGAGAACTCGATCATCGCGCACCGCCTTTGACGGTGCCGCGAAAGAGGCGGCGTGCGCAGCGTATCAACACGCGGCGCAGCGCAATCGCGAGCACGAGGTACACGGCGGTCACGACCAGATAGCTCTCGAACGCGCGGAACGTGCGCGACTGCACGAAATTGGCCGCGTACGACAGATCGGGGACTGAGATTTGCGAGACGACGGCCGATCCCAGCATCACGATCACGATCTGGCTGGCGAGCGCGGGAAACACTTTGGCGAACGCTTGCGGCAGGATGACGTGGCGCAGGATCTGGCCGCGTGTCATGGCGAGCGACAGCCCGGCTTCGGATAGCCCGCGCGGCACGGCGCGCATACCCGCACGAATGATCTCGGTGGCGTACGCGCCGAGGTTCAGGCTCATGGCAAGGACGGCGGCAGTCATCTCGTCGATATGAATGCCGAGACTCGGCAGCCCGAAGAAGATGAAGAAGAGCTGCACGATGAACGGCGTGTTACGGATCAGCTCGACGTACAGGCCCGCGAAGGCTTTGAGCCAACCCGAGCCCTCCTCGCGGGCGACGGCGCACAGCGCGCCGATGACCACGCCGACGACCGTGGACACGGCCGTGAGCGCAATCGTCATCGCGGCGCCGCGCACGAAGAGCATCAGGTATTGCCGCAGGTCGGCAAAATCGAGAACGTAATGCATGTGAAGCCGAGAGTGGTTCGCGGGGTTTGGCGGGCTGCGATCAGAGGGTGGCCGGCAGCGGCATGCCGAGCCAGGTCTGCGAGATCTTGTTGAGCGAGCCGTCCTTCTTCGCCGCCGTGAGGATGTCGTTGACCTTGGCGAGCAGTCGCGGCTCGTTCTTGTTCAGGCCGACGAAGCAGGGCGAGTTCTTGATGAGGAACTTCGGCTCCGGCAGCTTGGGCGGGTGCTTGGCGACGATCGCGGCCGCAACGACGTTGCCCGTGGCGACGAGTTGCACTTGCCCGGAGAGGAACGCCGAGATCGTGCCGTTGTTGTCTTCGAAGCGCTTGATCGTGGCGTCGGCCGGAGCGATCTTCGAGAGTTCGAGATCCTCGACGGCCCCGCGCGTCACGCCGACGGTCTTGCCCGACAGGTCGGCCGGCTTGGACACTGCGAGGTCCTTCGGACCGAACACGCCGTTGTAGAACGGCGCATACGCTTCCGAGAAATCGATGACCTTCTCACGCTCTGCGCTCTTGCCGAGGCTGGAGATCACGAGGTCGGCCTTGTTGGTCGTGAGATAGGGAATGCGGTTGGCGCTCGTAACGGGCACCAGTTCGAGCTTCACGCCCAGTCCCTTGGCGAGCAGGGCGGCGGTATCGATGTCGTAGCCCACCGGCTTCATGTCCGCACCGATCGAGCCGAACGGCGGGAAGTCCTGCGGCACGGCCACGCGCAAGGTGCCGCGCTTGAGAACGTCGTCGAGACCGTCGGCGTGCGCGGCACGCGGCATCGCCACAGCGAAGGCGGCAACGGTGCTCACGCCAAGCATCAGCGTGGTGAACACTCGACGGGCACGGGCGCGCGCGCTGAGTGTGGCGGCAACGGTTTCATGAGAGACGGCAGTACGGATGAACGACAGCATGGCGGCAACCTCGGGTATCGGGGGAGAAGCGTTCCGGCAACAGGAGTGTTCCGGCGGCCGGCGCATCTGGTCTGACCGGTCGATACAGTGACTTAGCAGGAATCGTGCCCGGGGGGATGCAAGCGGCGGCGGCGGGCGTGCTGTCCGATGTGCAGCGTAAGAGAAGGGCGCGGACCGACCGTGAAAGGTCGTTTGGCGGCACGCGTCGCGCCTCAGGTTGGTGCGATTTTGCGGCTCGGGGAGGGAGTGGCACCATTCGAGTGCATCTGCCATCCGGTCATGCGTGGAGCGCAGACCGGATGGCACACCCAGGGAATGTCAGACGTCGTCGAGGCCCGTCGTCAGGGCCCAGGTGCCCACTTCGGCTCGCGTGGCATACGCGGCACCGTGTCGACCTGCGCTATCGATGACGGTCCAACGCTCGGGGCCGCCGTCTGGCGCCACGCGATAGGTTCGTCCCTCGGCGCGAATGAAGCACCGGCCGTCGCGGCTTTGGCGAAGTCCGCGCGCGTCGGGCAAGGCCGTGTCCTCCGGCTCTTCCTGCGCGAGGTGCGCGAAGGGGGAGACGGCTGCGCTGGCGTCCCAGCTATGATCGGCCCCCATCTCCATTGCGCAGACGGGGCGCGTGGCATCGGCGAACGGTACGTGGTCGAGTATCCCGTCCTGCACCATCACGACATCTCCGGCGCTACGTGTTTGCAGGGTCAGCAACTCCGACGATCTGGGATCGTTTGCGCACAGCACCTCGGTGAAGACGCCGGGACCGCACATGCGATGGATTTCGTAGTAAGGGATCGTGTCCTCGAAGCAGAACGCGGGCTTGTAGGGGCCTTGTTCCAGGCGCAAGTATTCCCGGTAGTTGAATCCCATGCGGTCGAGCATCTCGTGCAGCATGGCGCAGCCCGGGTTCGCTGCGAAGGGACTGCTCGGAAAGAAGCTCTGCGGCACGCCCTGACGATGGTCGATCGTGCATGGCGCATCGTGGAGAATTTCGTCAGGGGCCGCGCCAAGCCGATGGAAGTCGATCGGCGTCGACATCTCATCGTCGGCATCGACATAGACGCCGCCGTCACGCAGGACCGCCATGCAGCGCAACACGTCGCAAGCCATGGCATACCGTCCCGTTTTCATGCAACGCTCGTAAAGCGCATATGCATCGCGGTGGGTGTCGGAAACCGCGTGGCCAAATTCGCTATCTCTCGCTTGGACGATCCTGACGTTCGCGCATTGGCGCAACCGGGTGCCGGCACCGAGGCCGCTTTTCATGGCGAGCGTTTCCAGCCCGAGATGCCGGTCGTCGCTGTCGACGTACACGTTGACGGTTGCGCCCGGATTCAACTGGGCCGCGTGGAGCAGGTTGTTATAGTTCCGACCGCTGATCCGGTTGCCGCCGATCCAGATGAAAGTGATGATCGACGGCACGGTCCGGCGCAGCGCGTCGTCGAGCCGAAAGGCGCTCGGCGCAACGATCTGTGGCACCGGTCCGAAGTCGGGCGGCGATCCCCAGTCGACCAGATTGTCCCCCGCCGCCTCGGGAATATCGTCGCCGAGCGCACCGGCGTATCGCGAGGCTTGCTGCACGGCCCGAAGGTCTTGCGCCAGACCATGGGGCGGACTGGCGTGCGAGGGGAAGAGCGAGGTGCGTTGGGTGGCCTCGGTGGCGCTGGCCGGTGGGCGGTCGTACGGCCGGAAATGATGGGTCGGAAACATGCGGAGAGTCCAGTGAAGGTGAGCAGCGGGCTGGCGAGCGCCGGCTTTCCCGGCCGACAGTCATTCGCTGGACTCTGGCGCGCGATCATAAGGAGGGGCGGCTTCTGTGGCGGCTTTGGGACGGTGCCCACTACTCGGGCGTGCAGAAGCTGAATTCGAGTGTCCGAATCCGGAATTGGCGTCCGGGGCGGCCACAGCGCATGCCCGATGTGACGATTCAGGTTGCCCAGATACGCGGCAGTTCGCCCGGCACGCCATGCACGATCGGACGCAGCGTGAGCCAATGCGAGATCAGCAATTGCCGTACCGCCTCTACTTCACGGCCGAGCACGCGCAGCACGAGCACGTTGTCCGGCAGGCAGGTGATCCCCGCGCGCAGGGCATCGTTGAACGGCAGACCTTCCGCGAGCGACTCGGCCAGCTCGCGGGTGCAGGCGCGGCCCACGGCCCAGAGCGTTGCGAAGACGGGAAAGCCGGCAAGGCCGGCGCCGCCGGTGCCGTCGGAGCGTTGTGCGTCCTGCGCGCCGAGCATGGCCTGTTCCGCCCATAGCAGGCGGTCGTTCGCATCGCGCAGTTCGAAGTTCGAACGCCAATCGCCTTGGGTCCATTGTTCACCGGCAGCCTGACGGCCGAGCAGCGTGGCGTCCCAGCCGATCACGGTTGCGCCCTCGCCCAGCCGCACCGTGATGCGCTGGCGCACGTCGGCGTGGTCGAACACGATGTTCTCGAGCGGCAGCCAGTCGAGCTTCGCGCCGTCATGCACGGTGAGGGTGATGTCCTGCGCTCCGAACCGGCCCTGCGATTTGTACCACTTGGTCGCACCGGGCGTGGTCAGTAAGGCGTGTGCTTCGTTGCCGACATCGATGTCGATGGCCAGCGCGTCGCCGCCCGCAATCCCGCCGGGCGGATGCACGACGATCGCGTGGCAAATGCCCGGACCTTCCGGGTGAAGCGACTTCTGGACGACGAGCGGGCCGTGGTGGCGTCGCGTGGCGAGGACGGTGCGCGTGTCGTGTCGCGCGAAGCCCAGCGTCAGCGCAGCATGCCAGCCGGTGGGGGGAGCGTTCAGGGAATTCATGAAGAGGGTTCGGCAATGGATGGCGCGAATCTAGCATGCGCCGGGCAAGCGCGACATCGATACCTGCCGCAAGCGCTTCAAACCGCCACCATATGCCGCACGCCGTCGGCCTCCATGTCCTTGCCGAGTCCGCTCGCCACGATTGCGCCGCGACTCATCACGCGATAGTGATCTGCCAGTTCGAGCGCGAAATCGTAATACTGTTCGACGAGCAACACCGTCATGCCGCGCTCATCGACCAGACGCCGCAGCGTTGCCCCGATGTCCTTGATGATCGACGGTTGTATGCCTTCGGTCGGCTCGTCGAGAATCAGGAGTTGCGGCTCGCTCATGAGGGCGCGACCGATGGCGAGTTGCTGCTGCTGCCCGCCGGACAAATCGCCGCCGCGCCGCTGCTTCATGTCGCGCAACACCGGGAACAGTTCGTAGATGTGGTCCGGCACGCCGTGCTTGGCCTCGCGTGCGGGACGGCTCGCCGCGCCGATCAGCAGATTCTCTTCGACGGTGAGACGCGGGAATATTTCGCGCCCTTGCGGCACATACGCCAGTCCGTTCGCCACGCGGGCGTAGGGGGGCGCGGAGGTTAGCGTCTTGCCCCGCCATGCGATGCTGCCCGACTTCACGGACACCACGCCCATGAGGCATTTGAGCAGCGTGGTCTTGCCAACGCCGTTGCGCCCGAGCAGCACGGTGAGCTGCGCATCGGGCACGGTGAATTCCACGTTGCGCAGGATGTGACTGCCGCTGTAATACTGATTGAGTGCGTGAATTTTCAGCATGGTCAGCGTCCCAGATACGATTCGATCACGCGTTCGTCGCGCTGCACGGCATCGAGTGTGCCTTCGGCGAGCACCCGGCCTTCGGCCATCACCGTGACGAGCCCGGTGTCCCCCGCGAGCGCGGCGACGAACGCCATGTCGTGCTCGACCACCATCATCGAGCAGTGTCCGCGCAGACGATTGAGCAACTCGGCGAGCTGTGCCGTCTCTTCATCGGTCATGCCGGCCGCGGGTTCGTCGAGCAGCAGGAGCTGCGGTTGCTGCATGAGCAACATGCCGATCTCCAGCCGCTGCTTCTGACCGTGCGACAACTGTCCTGCCCGCACGTGCGCCTGGTGCTCCAGATGCGTGAGCGCGAGCACTTCTTCGACGCGACGCCGCATGGCCGGTGTGAGGACGGCCCACAGCGCATGGAACCAGCGCTTGTCGCCCGCGCACGCGAGTTCGAGGTTCTCCCATACGCTGTGGTGCTCGAATACCGTCGGCTTCTGGAATTTGCGGCCGACGCCTGCCTGGGCGATGGCGGGCTCGTCGAGTCGTGTGAGGTCGAGTGTCTGGCCGAGGAAGGCGCGTCCGGCGTCGGGGCGAGTCTTGCCGGTGACAACGTCCATCATCGTCGTCTTGCCCGCGCCGTTCGGGCCGATGATGCAGCGCAATTCATCGGTCTTGATCGACAGCGACAGGTCGTTGAGTGCGCGAAACCCATCGAACGATACGGAGATGTTTTCGATATACAGGATGAGGCCATGCGACGTGTCGATCTCTCCCGGCACGACGAAGTGCGACATACCCGTCGCGTCACCGCTGACGTTGACGGAAACGGAGGCTTCGGGCGCGTCGGCCAACTGCCAACTGATGTCGGCCATGTAGTGGTTCATGCGCGGTCTCCGGTGACGGGGTGAGGCGCATCGCCCTCGGCGGCGGCGGGTGCGTGTCGAGCGCGCTTGCGCGAGCGTTGCGTGACGAGCCCGATCACGCCCTGCGGCAGCAGCAGTGGCACGAGCACGAACATCGCGCCGAGAAAGAACAGCCAGTACTCGGCGAAGTACGCGGTGAAGTAGCTCTTCGCGCCGTTGACGAGGAACGCGCCGACGATGGCGCCGATGAGCGAGCCGCGTCCGCCGATCGCAACCCAGATCGCCATCTCGATGGACCCCACCGGCGCCATCTCGCTCGGATTGATGATGCCGACCTGGGGCACGTACAGCGCGCCCGCGATGCCGCACAGCATGGCGGACAGCGTCCACACGAACAGCTTGTAGCTGAGCGGCCGGTAGCCGAGGAACATGGCGCGCGATTCGCCGTCGCGGATGGCGGTGACCACACGGCCGAACTTCGAGACGACCAGCGCGCGGCACAGCAGAAAGGCCCCGACGAGTACCACAAACGTCACGAGAAACAGCACCGTGCGCGTGCTCGCGGACGTGATCGAGTAGCCGAGAATGCGCTTGAAGTCGGTGAAGCCGTTGTTGCCGCCGAAGCCTGTCTCGTTGCGATAGAAGAGCAGCATGGCGGCGTAGGTGAGGGCCTGCGTGATGATCGACAGGTACACGCCTTTCACCCGCGAGCGGAAGGCCAGATAGCCGAAGATCCATGCGACCGCGCCGGGCACCGCCACGACCAGAAACATCGCCCAGGCGAAGTGCTCGGTGCCGGTCCAGTACCAGGGCAGCGACTTCCAGTCGAGAAACACCATGAAGTCCGGCAGGTTGCTGTGATACACGCCATCGTGGCCGATGCCGCGCATCAGGTACATGCCCATCGCATATCCGCCGAGCGCGAAGAACAGCCCGTGGCCGAGGCTCAGAATGCCGCAATATCCCCACACCAGATCGAGCGCCAGCGCGGCAATGGCGTAGCACATGATTTTGCCGACGAGCGTCATGGCGTAAGCCGACAGGTGCAACGGATGCGTGTCCGGCAGCACCAGTGCGCATACGGGCACGAGAATCGCGACCGTCAGCACGAACGCGAGGAGCAGCGGCGCGACGTGCTTCGGCAGAAGCCGGGCACGCGGCGGCACGTCCAGCGAGATCGACGGGGCGGCCCCTTCGGGCAAATAGTTCGATGTCTGCATTCAGGCCTCCGCACTGCGCCCTTTGAGCGCAAACATGCCCTGCGGGCGTTTCTGGATGAACAGCACGATCAGGATCAGCACGGCGATCTTGGCGAGCACGGCCCCCCACACCGGTTCGAGCAGCTTGTTGGCGACACCCAGGCCGAACGCGCCGACGATGGTCCCTGCCAGTTGCCCCACGCCGCCCAGCACGACGGCCATGAACGAGTCGATGATGTAACTCTGTCCGAGGTCGGGGCCGACGTTGCCGATCTGCGAGAGCGCGCACCCACCCAGCCCTGCGATGCCGGCACCGAACGCGAATGCGTAGCTGTCGACGCGTCCCGTCTTCACACCGACGCATGCGGCCATCGACCGGTTCTGCGTGACGGCGCGAATGAACAGACCCAGACGCGTGAGGTTGAGCACCGACCAGGTAAGCGCCACGACCACCAGCGCGAATATCAGGATCACGATGCGGTTGTATGGCAGCGTCAGATTGGGCAGTACCGCGATGCCGCCGCTCATCCACGAAGGATTGATCACTTCGACGTTCTGCGCGCCGAACAGCGTGCGTACGCCCTGAATCATCAACAGGCTGATACCGAACGTCGTGAGCAAGGTTTCGAGCGGACGGCCGTAAAGGTGCTTGATGACGGTGCGTTCCAGCACGAGCCCGAGCACGGCCGCCACGAAGAAGGCGGCGGGCACGGCGGCAGCGAGGTAGAAGTCGAAAGCGCCCGGCAGGAAGCGTTGGAAGAGCGTTTGCACGACATACGTGGCATACGCACCGACCATCAGGAACTCGCCATGCGCCATGTTGATGACGCCGATCAGGCCATACGTGATGGCCAGCCCGAGTGCGGCGAGCAGCAGCACGCTACCGAGCGACAAGCCGGCGAACACCGTGCCGAAGAACTCGCTGCGGCGCTGTGCGGCAGCCAGCTTCGTGAGGGCAATGTCGGCGGCGCTGCGCACGCCGGCGTCGGGTTCGGCGTAGGTGCCGTCGGCCTGCTTCGCGACGATGGGCAGCAACAGATCGCGCATCTGTGGGTCGCCAGCGGCGGCGATCAGATCGATGGCCTCGCGACGCTTCTTCGGATCGGCGTCGTGTAACGCCGTCTGCGCCCAGAGCTGGTCGAGGCGCTTGCGCAGCGCCGGATCGGTCTCTTTTTGGCGGGCCTTCGCGACGATGGCCTTGAACGCGGGCGAGGGGTCTTGCAGCATCGTGTCGATGGCGTGCGCCCGCGCGTCGCGATCGGGCGAGAGCAGGGCGCCTGCGGCGGCGGCCGTGGCCACCTTGGCGCGCAGCACGTTGTTGAGCGTGAGCGATCCGGCGTCGTCGCCTTTGACTGGCGCGCCCGTGATCGGATCGACGTATTTGTCCCCTTCCTGGATGGCGAGACGATCGCCGGCAGTCACGACCGAGTCGTCGGCCAAGGCCTTGAGCAGTGCGACAGCCTGCGGCGAGCCGTCCGACGCAAGATGATCGATGGCTTGCGACTTGGCGTCGAAGTCGTCGCCGGCCAGCGCGGTAAGGTCGGTGTCCGTCACGGCGGCGTGGGCCGTGGCGGGAACGTTCAGCGCGGCGCCCAGTGAGAGCAGGACAAGGGCGGCAGCGGTCCAGCGTCTTATCGTTATCATCGAAACCTCTGCATGCGCCGGAGACCGCCGAAGCGGCGCCGGCGCAAGGAATGAAAGGAAGGTCAGACCTTGTCCGGCTTGCCTTCATTGCCCGGGATGTACGGACTCCACGGCTGGGCACGCACGGTCGTCTTGGTCTTCCACACAACGTTGAACTGACCGTCCTGGCGGATCTCGCCGATCATCACCGGCTTGTGCAGGTGGTGATTGCCGTCCATGACCATATCGAAGCCGTTCGGCGACTTGAAGGACTGGCCGATCATGGCGGTGCGCACCTTGTCGACATCGACGCTGCCGGCCTTCTCCACGGCCTGCTTCCACATATGCATGCCGACGAACGTGGCTTCCATCGGATCGTTGGTCACGCGCTTGTCGCCGCCCGGCAGGCCCTTCGCTTTGACGTAGGCGAACCACTCCTTCTTGAACGCGTCGTTGGTCGGGTTCTTCACCGACATGAAGTAGTTCCAGGCCGCGAGGTGTCCCACGAGCGGCTTCGTGTCGATGCCGCGCAGTTCCTCTTCACCCACGGAGAACGCCACGACCGGCACGTCGGTGGCCTTCAGGCCCTGATTGCCCAACTCCTTGTAGAACGGAACGTTCGAGTCGCCGTTGATGGTCGAGATGACCGTGGTCTTGCCGCCTTGCGCGAACTGTTTGATGTTGGCGACGATGGTCTGGTAGTCGCTATGACCGAACGGCGTGTAGACCTCCTGAATATCCTTGTCGGCCACGCCCTTCGAATGCAGGAAGGCGCGAAGAATCTTGTTGGTCGTGCGCGGATAGACGTAGTCGGTGCCCAGCAGGAAGAAGCGCTTGGCGCCGCCGCCTTCCTTGCTCATCACGTATTCCACGGCGGGAATCGCCTGCTGGTTCGGCGCGGCACCCGTGTAGAAGACGTTCTTCGACATCTCCTCGCCTTCGTACTGCACGGGATAGTAGAGCAGGCCGTTGAGTTCTTCGAACACCGGCAACACCGACTTGCGCGACACCGACGTCCAGCAGCCGAACACGGCCGAGACCTTGTCCTTGGTGAGCAACTGACGGGCCTTTTCCGCGAAGAGCGGCCAGTTCGATGCCGGGTCGACCACCACCGCTTCGAGCGGGCGTCCCATCACGCCGCCCTTGGCGTTGATTTCGGCGATCGTCATGAGCGCGACATCCTTGAGCGACGTCTCCGAGATGGCCATCGTGCCCGAGAGCGAGTGCAGGATACCCACCTTGATGGGTTGCTTGCCTTGCGCGAACAAATTCGGCGCCATGCCGGTAAGCGAAGCGGCGCCCGAGAGGGCCGCCATCTGGAGTAGCGTGCGTCGTTTCATGGTACGTCTTCCCCTTTCCTGGTTAGACCGGTCGATCCGGTACTGGGGGACTAACGCAAAGGGCGTGCCAGCGATGGGAAAGATTGTGAGGGCGTGGCGTCGACGCCCATTCGCCGGGGCGTGAGCGTTACGGGTCGCATGGCGCTCGGGGCCATATGCGCGGTGCATCGGCGAGCCCCATGGGCGAGGCCATTCACGCCGAGCGCGGCGTGCCGGCATCCGTCGTTCGGCCGAGTGTCACGCGCCGGGCGAAGCACGATGGTGCGGCCACGCGCTGAGTTGGTGCGCACCGAGTTGGCGCGAACGGGCGGTGCGGCTATCGGTGCGACGTCTGCCAACGGCGGCCGAGCGGCGACGGACGTCTGGAAAGACGAAGTGGCATTTTTTGATGCATGATTGGCATTCGTGCCAAACTGGCCGACGGCAAGATGAGGACTCCCGACGACTCCCCGACTTGTTCGACAGCACACTCATGACCGATGCCATTGCCGGGCGCGCCGCGCCCTCGACCGAATCCGGCCAAGCCGAGCGCCAGAGACTTCCCGATCGGCGTATGGGCCGCCGTTACACCGCCGTGCTGGCCGCGTGTCAGGCGTTGTACACCGCCGCGCTGTCCGTCGATCTCACGTTGACGGGGCTTGTCGGCTATGTGTTGGCGTCCGACAAGGGCTATGCGACGCTGCCGTTTTCGCTGATTACGGTCGCCTCGGCCATCACGACGATCTTTGCGTCGATACTGATTCAGCGCATCGGGCAACGGCTCGGCTTTGCGCTGGGCGCACTGTTCGGCACGGTGGGCGGGCTGGTTTCGGTCGTGGCGATCTACGAGCGGCATTTCGCCATGTTCTGCGCGGGCACGGCGTGTGTGGGCGTGTTTCAGGCGTTTGCGCGCTACTACCGACTGGCGGCGGCAGACGTTGTGTCTGTCGAAGACAAGCCGCGTGCGATCTCGCTCGTGCTCACGGGCGGCGTGCTGGCGGCGGTGATCGGGCCGGCGCTCGCGGCGGGCAGCAAGGACTGGTTTGCGCCGGTGACGTTCGCGGGATCGTATCTCGTCGTCGCGATCCTCTCCGGGATATCGCTGGTGCTGCTCGTCGGCTGTCTGCGCGATTTGCCGGTGCACGCCGCTGGCGGGACGGCGGGCCATGCTGCCGCACTACCGGCGATATCAACGATCTCGACGATACCGGCCCGACCGCTCGGCGAGATCATGCGTCAGCCGATCTATCTGGCGGCGCTCGCGAACAACCTGATCGGCTTCATGGTGATGATGTTCGTGATGACGGCGACGCCGATTGCGGCGGTGGCGTGCGGTCACAGCATCGACGACGGTGCGCACATCATCGAGTGGCACCTGGTGGGGATGTATGCGCCGTCGTTCTTCGCGGGGCATCTCGTCAAGCGCTGGGGCGTGGTGCCGGTGTTGCTGGCGGGCATTGCGATGAGTGCCCTGTGCGGCGTGCTGGCGCTGGCCTCGACGAGCCTGCCGTATTTCTACGCGGCGCTGGCATTCCTTGGGGTGGGCTGGAACTTCATGTTCGTGGGCGGCACGACCTTGCTCACCCTGTCGTATCGTCCGGCGGAGCGTGCGCGTGCGCAGGCGGCCAACGAGTTCATCACCTTTGCCGGGACGGCGCTCGCGAGTCTGTTCGCGGGGCAACTGCTCGCCCGCTACGGCTGGGCCACCATCAACCAGGCGACCTTCCCGCTGCTGGCACTCGCTGCGCTCGCGACCGTGTGGTACGCCGTCGACGCGAAACGCCGGGTGGCGCAAGCGCCCGTCTGACGATTCAATGATTGCGTCACCATGAACCCACCTCGTCTCGTTGCCTTTCTCATCGTGCCGCCATTCGTGCTGCTGGATCTGGCCGGACCGCTCGATGCGTTTCATGCGGTCGTTCGCAACTTTGCGGCGCTGGGACAGGCCGCCCCGTACCGGACCGTGGTGGTGTCCGAGCATGGCGGCCCTGTCGAGACGGGGTCGGGCATTACGCTGCATACCGAGCCGTTGCGCGCGCTCGACGCGATGGACGTTGACACGTTGATTGCGGTCGGCGGTGCGATTGCGCATCGTCCTGCGGTGCCGGGCGAGGTGAGCGAGTGGTTACGGGGCTACGCGCCGCGCGTGCGTCGCATGTGTTCGGTGTGCGTGGGCGCGTTCATTCTGGGGTCGGCGGGGTTACTGAACGGGCGTCGCGCCACGACGCATTGGCTCGATACGGCGATGTTGCAGGCGTGTTTCCCGGAGGCATTGGTCGAGTCCGATCCGATTTACGTGCGTGAGGACCCGGTGTGGACGTCGGCCGGGATCACGGCGGGTATCGATCTTGGGTTGGCGCTCGTGGAGGACGATTGCGGCGCGGACGTGGCGTTGCAGGCGGCGCGTCGGCTCGTGGTGTTTCTCAAGCGTGCGGGGGGGCAGTCGCAGTTCAGTCCGCCGTTGCAGGAACAGCTTGCCGCCGGAGCACCGTTCGGGGAATTGCACGCGTGGATGTCGGAGCGGCTGGACGGCGATCTGTCGGTGGTGCGCCTTGCCGAGCAGGCGAACATGAGTCCGCGTACGTTTGCCAGAAGCTACCTTGCGCGCACGGGATCGACACCGGCCAAGGCGGTCGAGCGCATGCGTCTGGAGGCGGCCCGTTTCGCCTTGCTCGACTCGGACGCGCCGCTCAAACGCATCGCCGCGCGTGTGGGCTTCGGCGACGAACAAAACCTGCGCCGCGCGTTTCAACGTCAATACGGCGTGACGCCTATGGCGTATCGGGAGCGGTTCGGGGTGGACGTCTGAGGGCTACCCCAGACCTCCCGATGTCGTTCTAGACGCAAGTTGCGTTGCAACTAGCCGGAGTTTTTCGGAATTTCCCGATTTCAAGTCAGACCGTTCACGGTCAATACTCTTCTCCACCCGCGTTTCACTGTCACACGGCAAAGCGTAGTGCGTCTTGTTGACGCCCCGCAATCAACGAGATGAATTTTCTCGCGGGTTTTCAGGAGACTTATCCATGAGCACTCAGGCATTCATCGCGCAACTGACCGAAAAGCAGAACGCAGCACGAGAGGACGGTTCGATCAAGGAAATTCCGCTGTCCGAGCTTGAGCAAATCTCAGGGGCCAGGGGCGGAAACGTGTTTGTGAACGCGACGTGGAGCCGCGCTATCTGAGGCGACGGCATTAGCCGTTGAAACGGTGCACGCGCGATTTGGCGCGTGCCCGTTTTTACAGGGGGGTACCGTGAAACTGTACGTCGAGGTCATTCTGAAGCTCGCGGAGCGCTGCAATATCGACTGTAAGTACTGCTACTTCTTTAATAAAGAGAACAAGGATTACGCGTCGAATCCGCCCTACATGTCGAGTGAGACGGCGAGGCAGTTTGTCAAATTCCTCCGTTCGTCGGCGCCCAATTTCAAAGAGACGACGTTTCAGATCGATCTTCACGGCGGTGAACCGTTGATGATGAAGCGCGAGCGGTTTGAAGAGATCGTCACCATTCTGAAGCACGGGCTCAGCGATGCCGCGGCGGTGCAATTCACGGTGCAGACCAATGCCCTGCTGATCGACGAGGAGTGGCTCGCCTTGCTCTCTCGGTTGAATGTCTATGTAGGGGTCAGTATTGACGGCCCCAAAAGCTATCACGACGAAAACCGTGTTGATAAGAATGGTGCGGGTACTTATGACCGCACGGTAGAGAAAATCGCGTTGATAAAGCAAGCGGCAGACGCGGGAAAAATTCCGGGGTATGGCGCGATTTGCGTCATGAATCCGAAATTCGACGCGCGATTGGTATATGAGACGCTCACGCGGACGTTGGGTATCACGAACCTCCAGTTTCTGCTGCCGGACGAGTCGCACGATTCCGTCAAAGCGTCGGACGTTGCGGCACTGAAGCGGTTTAATGAAGCGCTCTTCCAGTGCTGGGCCGAGGACGACAGGGGCACCGTACGCATCCGCTCCATCGACCGCATGCTCGACGCTATTCTGGCGGACGAAAAGCGCAAAGCGGAGATCTGGAGCGAAGCGAAGCAAAGCATCGTGTTCACGCTATCGAGTGGCGGCGACATCGGACACGACGATACGCTGAGAAACGTGATCCCCGATATCTTTTACGCCCGCATGAATGTCGCGGATGCGACATTCTCCGAATTCCTTGCATGGCACGCGACCGTCAGCGCCCTACTGGCGCGGCGATCGGCTGCGTCTGCTTGCCGCTCGTGTTTGTGGCGTGAGATATGCGAGCTCGCCACGAGGGCCGATACGCCGTTACATCGCTGCAAGGACGGTGTGGCCGATCAGCACACCATCTATTGCGACTGTCTGAAAGCGACTTATCTAAAGGGTGCCGAGTACCTCGCGTTGAGGGGCGTTCCCATCAATGACATATCCCGAAACTTTGTAGAGATTCATTGAATGTCGTTCACTTATCGCGTCGCGTCCGTTTTCTGGATAGCTTTCATTGCGCTTGTGGGTATGGGGTGGTCGGGGGCCCATGCGTTCGCTGCTCCGAACTGTAGCGCGCCGTGGCCGACAATACGCCCAGACTTCATTTCTCGCGTCGAATACGGCGACGCGCAGAGAAAGTCCGACCCCTACATCGTTGTGTCGATCAACGACAAGCCGGCAAAGATGCTGCTGGACACCGGGTCCAACGTCCACGTGCTTTGGGACAATCGATTGCTTGCTGAGGGGGAGGATCACGCGACGGAGAAGGAGACCCTTAACGCGATCGCGTCGTCCACGCAGGCGAAAAGGGCCTTGCTGCTCGTGAGCGACGGGACAGGCCATCGAAGCGAGCAGCAGTTCTACGTGATTGACGAAACGCCGCTGATGGCGGACGGCTTCTCCGGCATCATCAGTCCACAGTACCTGGCACAAGAGAAGGTGTCGATCCTTGATTTCAAAGACGACTGCTTCTTCGTGAGCGAGCGGTTCGATCCAGAAGGCGGTGGCCGATACGCGGCACAGTTCGTGGGTACGGTTCCCAATCCTCATCGCGTGATGGCGATTCCGCTCGATGTGCCGGGTGGGCGGGTGCCGGTCGTCGTGGATTCTGGTGCCTACCGAACAACGCTGTTGGGCAGCCTGCTGCGTCGGTCAATCGTCGGGCGGCAACGAACCACAAACGTGGATCTGCTGGGTAACGTCGTCGCGAGCCAGCGACGCACCCGGCTGGTGGACATCACAGTTAACGGACAACGCTTCCTCCGGCATCCCGTCGTTCCGGCACCAACGATTTCCGACAAGGGCGTTGTCACCCTCGGGGCCGTGGGTATGGACGTGCTCGCGGGGCGCGTTATTTTCCATGACGGGGACTTCAATCGGTTCGCATTCGTCGCGCTCGATGGGCATTTCGAGGCGGCGCATTGATGCCCGCGCCGCATCGGGCCTTCGATGGTTGTCAACGCTATGTTCCGCGATGAGGCCTTGGCGGCGGGCCGGCCCAGATGGCTGGGAGATGTGCTCTTGGTGCAGCCGGTGCCGGTCAAAGTGGCGATGGGTGCGGCAGCCGCGATGGCAGCCGCAGTGGTTGCCCTCCTGGTACTCGGTACGTATACGCACAGGGTTGCCGTTGTCGGCCGACTTGTCCCGGTATCGGGCGTCGCGAAGGTCTACGCTGCAGAAAGGGGAACCGTCGTAGCGCGATGGGTCACCGAGGGGCAACGGGTCAACCGTGGCGATGTGCTGTACGTGATCTCGTCCGAGCGTCGGCAGCGAACCGGCGCAGGCATTCACGCATCGGTGACGGCACAGATCGCCGCTCGCCTGACCTCGTTGCGGGCAGACATCGTCGAGATGAAACATGTTCAGCGGTTGGCCCTGGAAGAACAGCAGGCCACGATTGCGGCACATGCGGAAGAGATTGGCAAACTTGACATCCTGATAGGACATCAGCGCGAGCGCGTCGCCCTCGCCAAGGTGAACAAAGAGAGATACGAGCGCTTGTTTGCGCGGTCGTACGTCTCCGGCGAACTGGCACAGGAAAAGCACGCGGAATATCTGGAACAACAATCTCGTCTGAGCGTGTTGCAGCGGGAGCGTGTGATAGCCACGAGAGCGTTGACTGCCGATAGGCAGAAACTCGTGGCGATGCCGCTAGGTCAGCATCGTGAGCTAACGAGAACGTTGCGTGACCTGACCAATCTCGAGCAGGAGCTGGCGGAAAGCGAAGGGAAGCGCGAGTTTTCCGTCGTGGCGCCTGTTAGCGGAATCGCGACGGCAGTGGTCGCCGACGCGGGACAGAATGTCGGCGCAACGTCACCGGTCATGTCGATCATGCCCGTTGACGCACAGCTTGAAGCGCACCTGTACGTGCGGAGCAACGCTGTGGGATTTTTGAAGGCGGGAGATGGGGTGCGTCTGCGCTACCGCGCGTTTGCGCATCAGAAATTCGGGCATTTCGGAGGGACGGTGGTCTCAGTGTCCGAAGCTGCGGTGCCGCATACCGATATCCTCGACGTCGATCCCTACGAGGGCCGGTATGGCTCGCGCGTGCCGATTTATCTCGTGAGGGTAAGCCTTGCCGAATCGGCGTCCGGACAAAACCGTTCGCTCCCGTTGCGAGCCGGCATGACCCTGGATGCGGACATCATGCGCGAAACCCGGCGACTTTATGAGTGGGCATTTCATCCGTTGAAGAGCATGGGCGGGAGAATCTGAGTTCAGGAGTGGTGCATGACAAAATGGAGTCAACTCGACACCTTGTTCCGGGCGAGGGTGCCAACGATCCTCCAGACGGAAGCGGCAGAATGCGGTTTGGCGTGTCTGGCCATGGTGGCCGGGAGGTACGGCCGTTGTGTGGACCTCCAGTCGCTTCGCACGCGATTCCCAATCTCTCAGATGGGCGCCACGCTTGCAAGCGTGGTGAGCATTGCGCGCTGTTTGAACCTGGCGAGCCGCGCTGTGAGTCTGCCGCTTGATGCGCTTCCGAAGTTGCGGCTGCCTTGCATTCTGCACTGGAATTTCGATCACTTTGTCGTGCTGGTGCGCGTGAGCGCGCAAAGCGCGATCATTCACGATCCGTCCATGGGACGTCGCACCGTCGCGATGTCCGACGTGTCGAAATCGTTCACCGGCGTTGCGCTTGAACTCTGGCCGGGTGACGATTTTGTTGCGCGCGACGAAAGGAAGAAGGTGCATATCGCGGATTTGCTCGGTAGCGTCACTGGTCTCGCTTCTTCAATGACGCAGCTTCTTGTGCTGGCGGTGTCGCTTGAAGTCTTCGTGCTGATATCGCCGTTCTATCTTCAGTGGGTTATCGACCATGCGCTTATCACCGCCGATACCGATTTGTTGGCGACGCTCGCAGTGGGATTCTCTCTGGCGCTCATATGCCAGCACGCGATCGGGGCGCTGCGTTCGTGGTCGCTGATGCGCCTCGGCGTGACGTGGAATCTGCAATGGCGGGCGAATCTATTTGCCCATATGGTTCGCTTGCCGGTGAGCTACTTTGCCAAACGCCATTTGGGAGACGTGGTGTCGCGCTTCGGTGCCGTGGACGAGATTCAGCGCACGCTGACGGCTTCATTCGTGGAGGCAGGGCTCGACGGCATCATGGCTTTGTTGACACTCATTCTGATATTTGTCTACAGCCCGGCGCTTGGCGCTGTCGTGCTCGGATTCGTGAGTGTCTACGCACTGCAACGTGTGGTGCTTCACCGGCCGATTTTCCGCGCGACGGAAGAGCACCTGGTGCAGGCTTCGCGCCAGCAGAGTCATTTCCTCGAGACGTTACGCGGAATCAAGACCATCAAGCTCTTTTCGCGGGAAGACGAGCGGCAATTGACGTGGTTGACATTGCTCATACGACAAGCCAACGCAGACATTCGCATCCAGAAGCTGACACTTCTCAATCGGCACGCCAACGGCTTTCTGATGGGCGCCGAGAATATTGTGGTCATCTGGATCGCGGCAACGTTTGTCATCGGTGGAGACCTGACGGTCGGCGCCCTTATTGCGTTGCTGGCGTACAAGACGCAGTTTCAATCTCGTGTAACGTCGCTGATCGACAAGCTGGCGGAGTTCAGAATGCTAGGCGTGCAAGCTGCGCGCCTTGCGGACATCGCCTTGCACGCACCTGAAGCCGACGGGAACGTGTCTGTGGTCGACGAGACGATTTCCAACGCCCGGCTCGATGTTCAGGGGCTCAGCTTTCGCCACAACGCGTATGACCCCCTAATTCTTGAGGACATTACGTTCTCCGTATCGGCCGGAGAGTCGGTGGCCATCGTCGGCGCATCCGGGGGAGGGAAGTCGACGTTGGCGCATTTGCTGCTCGGTATTTTAACGCCGACGGCAGGGACGATTTCATTGGCGGGAACGCCGTTGCACAGGCTGGGGGCTTACCGGCTTCGTCGCGCGGTGGGCGCTGTGATGCAGGACGACACATTGTTTGCGGGCTCGCTGGCGGATAACGTTAGCCTTTTTGATACGAAGGGAGATGCGGACTGGATACGTGAGTGCGCCCGCGTCGCCTGTATCGCCGACGACATCGAAGCCATGCCCATGGGATACAGCACGTTGGTCGGTGATATGGGAAGCGTGCTCTCAGGGGGGCAGAAGCAACGAATTTTGCTTGCCCGTGCGCTGTATAAGCGTCCCGCCATTCTGTTGCTCGATGAGGCGACAAGTCATCTGGACATGGAGAACGAGCAGCGTGTCAACGATGCGATTCGCGCGCTTCGCATGACCCGTGTGATCATTGCCCATCGTCCTCAGACGATCGCGAGTGCCGATAGGGTGATCGAAATTCGCCACGGAACCATCGTCTCCGATCGCAGACAATCGCCCCGCCCGGCGGGGGCCACCGAAGTCGGGACTGATCGATGAGGCCGGACGGCCTCCGACAGGTCAACGCTATTGTGCAAGTGACGTTGGCGGCCTTCCTGTTCTTTGCCGCGAGCGTGTCCTCCTGGGCAAGCTGTATCCCGACGGAGGAGATCTCCGAAATGGCGGGCGAGCGCGTTGCGCTGCCCTTGGGCGATGCGATACGCCGCGGGTTGGCGCTCGATCCGCGTGTCACGCAATCCTGGTCGGAAGTCTCTGCGCGTGCTGCCGGAATCGGCGTCGCGCGCGCTGCTTATTTGCCATATGTGCACGCTGCGGTGGAGGTCTCGCGCGAGCGCGATCAATCGACATCCTCGGCGCTGGGCGGCGATGCCAACGGCGCAAGCTCCGCAGGCCAGTGGCGAGCCAATATGAGTTGGCTTTTGCTCGACACCGGTTCACGTGGTGCCCGTCTGGAGAGGGCACGAAATCGATTGGCGGTCGCAACTGCGCTTCGGGACGTGCGGCTTCAGCAGGTGATGTTCGATGTCGCCCGGGCCTACTACGCCGCCCTCGAGGCGCAGTCGTTGCTCGACACGGCATTGAAGGTGGAAGGCTTGTCGTGGCAGAGCGCAATGGCCGCTTGTGCGAGATACGAAGCGGGTGCCGGTGCTCGGGGCGACGTGTTGCGCGCCCGCACTGCCTATGACCGGCAGGTGCTGGAAAGATTGGACGCCTGGGCAAAACTTGTCGCCCGAAAGGGGGGCCTTGCCTCGTTGGTTGGCATCGATATGAACATGACACTCGACCTGGACGGCGAGGACGCCAACGGTCCAGAGCCGCGCGATCCGCTCGCGCCCGTCGAGGATCTGTTGGCCGACCTCAGGCAGCAGCATCCGATGCTGCGCGAAGCGTATGCCGAAATACTTGCGCAGGAGGCAGGGCGAGATGCCATCAAGCGTGCCTGGGGACCGTCGTTGACACTGGTGGGAGACGTCAGCCGTGGAACTCGGACTGGGTCGATGACAACTGAACGGGCCAGAACCGGCGCCAGCATCGGTATCCAGATCACTATTCCGCTCTACGACGGCGGACTCAGGAAGCACCGCACGATGGAAGCCGAAGCGCTAGTCGACGTGGCCAGAGCGAAAATGCGGGCTTCCGAGCGAAACATTGCTTCCAGCATTTGGCAGAGCCATCGGGCGCTGCGCGCGCTGTCACTGCGTCGAGTCGTCGAAGTCCGTTTGCACGATGACGCGACGCAATCCTACGAGATCGCGCGCGGGCGTTATCGAGAAGGCGTCGGCAACATCGAGGAACTGATCAGTGCGCAGAGTGCTCTGGCGGACGCGGAGCATGCGATGGCCGCATCGCGTGCGCGATGGAATCTGGCGAAGCTGACGTTGATTGCGAACCTTGGTCAGTTGAACATCGACGTCATATCGACGAAGGCGCAGCGTCCTTCCCAATAGCTCGAACCTGGGGTCAAGGCGCCAATTTTCCCGCCGCCGCCCGCTCGAGAAAGCGGAATAGACGGGCGTCGTCGGAGTAGGCAACGTTGAAGCGGAACCAGTGGCAGGGTTCGGTGTGTGCGAGGAAGAATTCGCCCGGCGCCAGCATGATGCTCTGCGAGAGTGCCGCTTCGGCCAGTTCGCGCGCGGGTTGCGCCGTCTCCGGCAAGCTGCCGCACACGAACATCCCCCCTTCCGGCTGGGCCAGCAGCGTTACACCATGCAACTGCAATTGCGTGATGAGACGCGCGCGCGAGCGCGTCAAGCGATCCGACAGGCGCTCGAGGTGCTTGCGGTGACGCCCCTCGGTGAGAATCGCATGAACGATGCGCTCATTGATTTCCGAAGACGTAAGCCCCGCCACCATCTTGCTGCGGGCAATCTCATGCGCCAGATCGCGCGCGCATGCCAGATACCCCACGCGTACCGACGGCGAAATCGTCTTCGAGAAACTCGACACGTAAATCACGCGCGACAGGCCATCCATCGCCGCCAATGACGGCGTGCCGGCGGGGGCCAACTCCCGATAGATGTCGTCCTCCACGATCCAGAAGCCATGCTGCTCCGCACACTGCAGAATGCGATGCGCCGCCGCTGGCGTGAGCGACGTCCCCAACGGATTCTGCAATGCCGGATTCACGAACAGCGCGCGCGGACGGTGCGTCTGTGCCGCCTGCTCCAATGCCCCGAGGTCCAGTCCCGCTTCCGTGCGTGGAATGCCCACCACATTCAGGCCTGCCAGACGCAACACCGCCAACAGATTGCAATAGGCAGGCGCTTCGACGAGCACGGTGTCGCCCGGTTTGAGCAGCGTACGCACCACCAGGTCGAGCGCCTGCGTCGCACCATGCGTGAGCACGATGTGCTCGGGCGGGGCGTCGATCGACAACTCGCCGAGACGCCGCGCCAGCCACTGGCGCAACGGCCCATACCCGTGCGGATGCCCGTAATGCGCGAAGTGCGCGCCGGGCCCTTTCGAGAGCGCACGCAGCGCGCCGTGCAGCCCATCTTCATCGAGCCAACTATCAGGTAACCACCCGCAGCCACTTTTCACCGCGATGGTGTCGTCCGCAAAGATCTCGGAGAGCAGCCACGCGTTGGTGACCTCACTCGCCGTGGCGCTCATGGCCAGCGTGCCGCCCGGGCTGGCCAGTCCGGCGTCGCGCGCGTCGGCGGCCCCGGCCACGAAGAACCCCGCCCCGCGCCGGGCGACGAGCGTGCCCTGGGCGACGAGGCGGTCGTAGGCCTCTACCACCGTGAACGTGCTGATGCCGTGCGCCTTGGCCAACGCGCGAATCGAGGGCATCCGCATGCCCGCATGCAGCGTCTGACGCTGCAACGCACGCTCGACCTCCCGCACGATCTGGTCGACAAGCGCTTCCGGTTGGGCGCGGTTCAGAGAAAAGGCGAGCGGCTGGACCATGATGGCAAGACGACGCGGGTGGCGTCGTGGGTGTGTAAATGAAAGTGGGCCACGACTTGCGGTGTCTGACCCAACGTCGATGCGTCTCGTCTCGGCCCCTGCCGCATGGCATGGGGCCAAGGCGTGTCCGCCGAATCGGCTGTTGCCAATACAGTGGGTGCGATTGACCGATACAGAATATACATTTTCCATGCAACTGTACATGTCTGTATCGGTCTGCCTCTCGTAGGATCGATCCTATCCACCCGTGGCGCGGCGCTATGCAGACTGCGCGACATCCTGATCGAGCGAAGACCTGGGGAGCCCCCGCGATGAGCATGAAAGACCTGAATCTCGACATGACGGCGTTCTGGATGCCGTTCACCAACAACCGCCAGTTCAAAAGCTCGCCGCGCCTGTTGGTGAAGGCCGAGGGCATGTACTACACATCGTCGGACAATCGCCGCATTCTCGACGGCACCGCGGGTTTGTGGTGCGTGAACGCCGGTCACTGCCGCACCGAGATCGTCGAAGCGATCCGTCAGCAGGCGGGTGAAATGGACTTTGCGCCGACGTTCCAGATGGGCCACCCGAAAGCGTTCGAGGCCGCGAGCAAGATCGCCGCGATCACGCCGCAGGGGCTTGATCGCGTCTTCTTCACGAACTCGGGTTCGGAGTCGGTCGACACGGCGCTGAAGATCGCGCTCGCATACCATCGCGCCCGGGGCGAAGGCCAGCGCACAAGGCTCATCGGCCGCGAACGCGGTTATCACGGCGTGGGCTTCGGTGGCATTTCGGTCGGCGGTATCTCCCCGAACCGCAAGGCGTATTCGGGCCAACTGCTACCGAGCGTCGATCATCTGCCGCATACGCTCAACCTCAAGGAGGCCGCGTTCTCCAAGGGCCAACCGGCATGGGGTGCGCATTTGGCCGACGAACTCGAGCGCCTGGTGACGTTGCACGACGCGTCGACCATCGCCGCCGTGATCGTCGAGCCGCTCGCCGGGTCCACCGGCGTGCTGGTGCCGCCGAAGGGCTATCTGCAAAAGCTGCGCGAGATCTGCGACAGGCACGGCATTCTCCTGATCTTCGACGAAGTCATCACCGGTCTCGGCCGTCTCGGCAAGCCCTTCGCTGCCCAGTATTTCGGCGTGACACCGGACATCATCACGATGGCCAAGGGCGTGAACAACGCCGCCGTGCCGATGGGCGCTGTCGCGGTGAAAACCGGCGTGCACGACACCATCGTCGATGCAGGCAACACCGGCGCCATCGAGTTCTTCCACGGCTATACCTACTCTGGTCATCCGTTGGCCGCCGCCGCCGCTTGCGCCGCCCTCGATCTGTACCAGAGCGAAGGCCTGTTCGAGCGCGCCGCAACGCTCGCACCACATTTCGAGAAGGCCATCCACGGTCTGCGCGACCTGCCGAACGTCATCGACATTCGCAATCTGGGAATGGTCGGCGGCATTGAACTGTCCACGCGCGACGGCAAGCCGGGCGCGCGTGCGCACGACATCTTCGTCAAGTGCTTCGAGAAGGGCGCGATGGTGCGCTACACGGGCGACATCCTGGCGTTCTCGCCGCCGCTCATCGTGAGCGAAGCGCAGATCGACGAGTTGTTCAGCATCGTGGCGCAGGCCATTCGCGAGACGGCATAAGCGACATCGGCAGCAGAGTGGGGCGGCCGCCGCCAGACAGTAGCGGCAACCGCCTGCCTCGGGTGGGCGTTTGCCCAACGACAGCGTTTTCACGGAAATCGACATGAATCAGCGAGTGAGTACCGAACGTATCGAGCATTGGATTGGCGGCGAGCGCGTGGCGTCGGGTGAAGCCGAGCTGCGCTTTGGCGAAGTGACGAACCCGGCCACCGGCGAGGTGATTCGTCAGGTGGCATTGGGCGGCACGGCGGACGTCGCGCGGGCCGTGGCAGCCGCACGTGCTGCCTTGGCCGGCTGGCGCGCCACGCCGCCCATGAAGCGCGCCCGCGTGATGATGAAGTACCGGGAACTGCTCGAAGCGCATCGAGAAGCGCTCGTGCAATTGATCACGCAAGAGCATGGCAAGACGCTCGACGACGCTCGCGGCGAAGTCACGCGCGGCATCGAGGTGGTCGAGTTCGCCATCGGCATTCCGCATTTGCTCAAGGGGGAGATCGCGCCGCAGGTCGGCACCGGCGTCGACACGTACTCGATTCACCAGCCCGTGGGCGTATGCGCAGGCATTACGCCATTCAACTTCCCGGCGATGGTGCCGCTGTGGATGTTCCCGATGGCCGTGGCCTGCGGCAACACGTTCGTGCTCAAGCCCTCGGAGAAGGTGCCGTCGGCGGCGTTGCTGCTCGCGCGTCTGGCCAAGGATGCCGGTCTGCCCGATGGCGTGCTCAACGTCGTGAATGGCGACAAGGCGGCCGTCGATGCGCTGCTCACCCATGCGGACGTGAACGCCGTGTCGTTCGTCGGCTCGACGCCCATTGCGCAGTACATCTACAGCACGGCCTCGGCGCACGGCAAGCGCGTGCAAGCGCTTGGCGGCGCGAAGAACCACGGCGTCGTGATGCCCGACGCCGACCTCGACTTCACCGTCGACGCGTTGATCGGCGCTGCGTACGGCTCGGCAGGCGAGCGGTGCATGGCGATCTCGGTGGCCGTGGCGGTCGGCGACGTGGCCGATGCACTGGTGGCCCGTCTGGCGCAAGCCGCGAAGTCGCTGCCGGTCGGCGACGGTACCGATCCCGTCGCGCAAATGGGGCCGCTGATTACCCGCGCGCATTGCGACAAGGTGCGGGGACTTGTCGACGCCGGTGTCGACGAGGGCGCGACACTCGTGGTCGACGGCCGCAGTCTCAAAGTCGCACAGCGTGACGAGGGCTTCTTCATCGGCCCATGCCTGTTCGACAACGTGACGCCTGAGATGTCGATCTATCGCAACGAGATTTTCGGGCCGGTATTGGCTGTGGCGCGTGTGAACACGCTGGAAGAGGCCATTGCGCTCATCAACCGCAACCCGTACGCCAACGGCACGGCGGTGTTCACGACCTCGGGCGGTGCGGCGCGACGCTTCGAAGACGAGATCGAAGTCGGCATGGTCGGTGTGAACGTGCCGATTCCAGTGCCGGTGTCATACTTCTCGTTCGGCGGCTGGCGCAATTCGCTGTTTGGCGATCAGCACATCTACGGCCCGGAATCGGTGCGTTTCTATACGCGCTCGAAGGTTGTCACGCGTCGCTGGCCGGAGGGACGTCCGGCCAATGCCACGGCGTCGCTCGCCATGCCGACGCTCGGTCAGTAAGCCACGCGCCAGCGCCGGTGTCTACCGGCGCCCTCAACGAAAACGCCGTCTGGGGACATCCCCGGACGGCGTTTTCGTTTGAGACGGGAGGATGTTGGGGGACGTTGGGGGTTACACCTGTCGTGCCGGCGCGATCTCGATGCCCTCGGCGAGAAGGAAGCCGCGAATGCGTTGCGCGAATTCGAGCGCGTGTTCGCCGTCGCCATGCAGACAGACGGTTTGCGCCCGAATCGGCACGAGCGTGCCGTCGACGGCGCGCACGTGTTGCTCGCGCACCATCATCAGCGTTTGCGCGAGGACATCTTCCTCGCGTTCGATCAAGGCGCCGGGCGTACCGCGTTTGACCAGTGAGCCGTCCGGGTTGTAACCCCGGTCGGCGAAGACTTCCTCAACCGCCTGCATGCCGGCCGCGCGCGCCGCTTTCACCAACTCGCCGCCCGCCAGCCCAAAGACGGCGAGATCGGTATCGAACGCGCGAATCGCTTCGACAAGCGTTTCGGCCAGTGCCGGATCGCGCGCCGCCTGATTGTAGAGTGCGCCGTGCGGTTTGACGTGCGCAAGCCAGCCGCCTTGCGCTCGCACCATCGCGGCGAGTGCACCGATCTGATACAGCATGCCCGCGCGAATGTCGTCGAGAGGGAGTTGCATCTCCGTGCGACCGAAGTTCTCGCGATCGGGAAAGCTCGGGTGCGCGCCGATGGCGACGCCATTCGACAGCGCCCAGCGCACCACCTGTTGCATTGTGCTCGCGTCGCCCGCGTGCCAGCCGCATGCCACGTTGGCCGAGCTGACCAGCGAGAGCAGGGCCTCGTCGCTATCGCAACCTTCTCCGAGGTCGACGTTCAAATCGATTTTCATCAAGGGGTCTCCTGCGGCGCCGGCGCCGCGCGTGCGCCGTGTCAACGCTCGCGCGTGATGGCCGGCACCCGGGGTGTATTCAGAATGCCGCGATCGTGCCAGGCGATCGCGCGATCGATCTGGGCAAGATACCGCAACTGTTCGCGCAGCGCTTCTCGCGCTTCGGCCGCACTGCATTCCGAAAAGTACAGCGTACTGCCAAGCCGCACCTGTCCGAGACGCCACAGGTCGGCGCTGATCACCGTGCCGATCTTGGGGTAGCCGCCGGTGGTCTGGGCGTCGGCCAGCAGAACGATCGGCTGCCCAGACGGTGGCACCTGGATCACGCCCGGCACGACGCCGTGCGAGAGCAGATCGTGGGTGCGGTTCTTCTTGCGCGCGAGGGGTTCGGGGCCCGAAAGGCGGTAGCCCATGCGATTGCTGTTGGGCGTGACTCGCCACGCGTTTTCCCAGAAATGCTTGTGGGCGAGCGCTGAAAAGTCGTCGTATTCCGGGCCGGGCAGCACGCGTACGCGGTGCGCCAGCGGGTCGGACAGCCACACGGGCGGACGCACCCCCATCGGCGCCAGTTTGCGTGTGGCGGCGCTCGCGTGGCCGATGGCAATGCGGTCGCCGTCGCGCAGGGCGCGGCCTTCAAAGCCGCCGAAGCCGGCCGTCAGGTCGGTGCTGCGCGAGCCCAAAGTCTCGGGGACGTCGATGCCGCCGGCCACGGCGACATAGGTGCGCATGCCGAAGCGAGCGGGGCGCAGCGTCAACGTCTGACCGCGCGCGACGGGGAAGCGCCACCAGGACCACACGGGGGCGCCGTCGAGATCGGCGTGGCAATCGGCACCGGCCAGCGCCACGAGCGTGGCGCACGAGAAGCGCAGCACGCACGCTCCCATCGTGATTTCCAGGGTCGCGGCGTTCGGTTCGTTACCGACGAGGCGGTTGGCGACGGCGCACGCGAGCGAATCGACGGCGCCGCCGCTGGCAACGCCGAATTCGCGCTGTCGGGGACGGCCCAGGTCCTGAACCGAGGTGAGCAGGCCGGCACGCAGGATATCGATCACAGGTCGAGGCTCGCGATAGTGAAGCGCACACGGTCGCCCGGCGCCAGCAAGGCGGGCGGCGTGGCGGCGGGGTCGAACAGGCGGCAGGCCGTGTGACCGATGATTTGCCAGCCGCCGGGTGAGGTGAGCGGGTAGACGCCGGTCTGATTGCCGCCAATGCCCACGGCGCCGGCCGGCACCGACAGTCGGGGCTCGGCGCGGCGGGGGGAGGCAATCGACTCGTCGAGTCCGCCCAGATAGGCGAAGCCCGGTTGAAAGCCCAGGAAGTAGACGATGTATTCCGGCGCGGTATGCCGCTGAACGACGGTCTTCGGCTGCAGGCGAGCCTGCTTGGCGACGTCCGCGAGGTCGGGGCCGTGCTCGCCGCCGTAGTGCACAGGGATCTCGATGTCGCGGCCGACCTCCCCCACCGACGGCTGCGTTTGCCAGGCGTCGCGCAGACGCTCACCCAGCACGTCGATATCCGCAGTAAGGGGGTCGAACAACAGCGTGAGGTTGTTCATGCCGGGGACGACTTCGCGCACGTCGGGCCATTCGCGCGCGAGGGCCGCGACATGCCAGACGCGGCGTTGCGTGGCGAGCGTGGGCGTTACGCCCGCCTCGCAAACGAGGGCACTGTCGCCGAGCGGCAGAATCTTGAGGGTTGTCATCGGTCAGCGGAGGGTGCCGCAAGGACGTGCGAAGGTGGCGGATTCAGTCACGATGGCGTCGAGCGCCAGATCGTGGGCTTCGGCGCTGAGATGGGGGACTTCGAGTGCGTCGTACGCGACGCCGAGCGTTTGCGGGGCAGGGGTCATCGAATGAAGGGTGCGGTCGTAGAAGCCGCCGCCGTAGCCAAGACGCAGGCCGTCGCGGGTAAAGCCCACGCAGGGGACCAGCAGCAGGTCGGGCACGATCAGGTCGGGCTCGCGCGGGACCGGAATGCGATAGTGGCCTTCGGTCATGACGGTGTCGGGGGTCCAACGATGGAAGGCGAGCGGGGCGGCCGGTGCCGTGACGACCGGCAGGGCAGCCAGACGCGGCGCGCCGGGCGACGCTTGCGCGAGCCATGCGCAGATGAGCGCCCGCGCATCGAATTCCCCCTGAATCGGCCAGTAGAAGCCGACGCAGCGCGGCGCGCGGCGCGCGAGTTCGCCGCTCAACCTCGCGGCGAGCGCGGCGTCGCGCGCATCGCGTGTGGTGAGCGCGTTGCGCGTGTCGAGCAGCGCCTTGCGCAGTTGCGCCTTCCCGGTGGCCGATTCCGGTCCATTTCCCGATGGTTGGGCCGCCGGTTCGGCGGGGTCCCGTGCTATGCTTGAATCCACTTTTTACCCGACGCTCCCCCGAAGATGTCAGAACGTTTCACCCGAGTATATCGCGCCGCTGCGCTGGCCCTGACCGCTGCCGCGCTCGTCGCATGCAGCACGACGCAGGCGACCGGTCGTCCCAAGGCGCAATCGGCGGCAAGCCGCTCGGCGACGTCTGCCGACCTGCTTTCGCAACGCTCGCCCGACGACATCTTCGTGCAACTGCGCGAGGCCGCCCGCACCAACGATGCGCCGCGCGCCGCTGTGCTTGCCGCCATGCTCTCGGACTACGACGTGCCGTCGTACGTCCAGTACTTCCAGATCAAGCCGCGCATGTTCGACCGCTCGGGCAAGGCGCTCATCGATGCGCCCGACGACGATATCCGTGCTTTCTTGCGCACGTATGACGGCCAGGCGATTGCCGACCGGCTGCGTAACGACTGGCTGCTGGTGCTCGGCAAGCGCCATGACTGGCAGACGTTCGACGCGCAGTATCCGAAGTTCGTGCTCGACGACGACACACAGGTGAAGTGCTACTCGCTGATGTCGCGCGCTGCGCGCGGCGAGAACGTCACGCAGGCCGCGATCGACCTGCTGACCACGCCAAAGCACTACGGCGAGGGGTGCGTCGACATGATAAATACGCTGGCCGCGAGCGGCCAGTTGCCGCGCAAGGAAGTCTGGCATCAGATCCGTCTGGCCTACGAGGAAAACTACACTTCGCTCGGCAAGCAGATCGCCGATGCACTCGGCGCCGCCCGTCCGGATGACAGCCTGCTCGACATGGCGGCGACCCGTCCGGCGCAGATTCTCGCGCGCGGGGTGGATGGCTCGGAGGCATCGCGCGAGCTCGCGCTGCTGGCCGTCGTGCGCATGGCCCGCAGCGACGCCATGCTTGCCGCGAGCAGCTTCTCGTCGGTGGCGGGTAGTCTGTCGCGGGAGGAGCGGGCTATCGGCTGGGGCAGCATCGGCATGCGCGGCGCACTGTCGCAGAATCCGATGGCGATCACCTGGTACCGTCAGGCCGGTAACGCCAAGCTATCGAATACGGCGCAGGAATGGAAGATTCGTGCGGCGTTGCGCGCGGGCGACTGGAATCTCGTGCGTACAGGCATCGAAGCGATGCCTGCGACGTTACGCGAGAACGCCGTATGGACGTACTGGTACGGCCGCGCGTTGCGCGAAGCCGGGCAGGGTGACGCGGCGCGCGCGCAATTCCAGAAAATTGCCCTGCAACCGAATTTCTACGGGCAATTGGCGAACGAGGAACTGGGCAACAAGACGTCGTTGCCGCCGCGCACGACGGTCACCCAGGCGGAGGTCGATGCGAACCGCGCGAATCCCGGCTTCCAACGCGCTGCGAAGTTCTACGCGCTGGGCCTGCGTTTCGAGGGCAATCGGGAGTGGAACTGGGAATTGCGCAACATGACCGACCGTCAGTTGCTCGCAGCCGCCCAGTATGCCAATGGCATCGAACTGTTCGATCGCGTGGTCAACACGGCGGATCGCACGAAGGCCGAGCATGACTTTACGTTGCGCTACCTGATGCCGTTCCGCAGCAAGGTCGAACCCCTTGCCGCCGCCGTCGATCTGGACGAGGCGTGGGCGTATGGGCTGATTCGGCAGGAGTCGCGGTTCATCATCGATGCCCGCTCGTCGGCCGGGGCCGGCGGTCTGATGCAGATCATGCCGGCCACCGCGAAGATGGTCGCCAGGCGCATCGGTATGGATTACCACCCGGGCATGATGCACGACATCGATACCAATATTCGTCTGGGCACGAGTTATCTGTCGGATATCTACAATCGATTCGACGGCTCCGCGGTGCTCGCATCGGCCGGCTACAACGCTGGCCCGGGGCGTCCGCGCACGTGGCGCTCCACGCTGGAGCATCCGGTCGAGGGTGCGATCTTCGCCGAGACGATTCCGTTCAACGAGACACGCACCTATGTCGAGAACGTGTTGTCGAATACGACGTATTACGCGGCCCTGATCACGGGCCGTCCACAATCGCTCAAGGAGCGGCTCGGCGTAATCCTGCCCGAGTGACGGGACAGCGGTCCCACAGTCATGACGCGGAGGTGACGCATGCGCTATAACGTTTGTGTCGTCGGTGGCACCGGCTTCATCGGTAGCCATCTGGTGGCCCGGTTGGTGACGATGGGGCACGTCGTGCGCCTGCCAACGCGGCGTGTCGAGGCTGCCAAGGCGCTTGGCGTGCTGCCGGGCGTGGAGCTCGTCGAATGCGACGTGCACGATCCGCGCGCGCTGGAGCGCGTGATCGCGGGGAGCGACGCCGTCATCAATCTCGTCGGCATTTTGCACAGCGACCGAGGCATGCCTTACGGCCGCGCGTTCGCTCGCGCACACGTGGAATTGCCGCGCAAGATTGCACAGGCGTGCAGCGACCGGGGCGTCGACCGACTCATTCACATGAGCGCGCTGGGGGCCGATTCGAATGGCCCGAGCATGTACCAGCGCTCGAAGGGCGATGGCGAGAAGGCGATTCGCGAGACGGGGATTCCCGTCACGATCTTCCGCCCGTCGGTGGTGTTCGGACCGGGCGACCACTTCCTGAATACATTCGCGAAGCTGCAACGGCGCTTGCCCATTGTGCCGCTTGCGAGCGCCAAGGCGCGCTTTCAGCCCATTTACGTCATCGACGTCGCGCAGGCCTTCGCGGGCGCGATCGACAACGACGCCACCCTAGGCAAGACATACGAACTGGGGGGGCCGGAGGTGTATACGCTCGAGGCGCTCATGCGCTTTGCCGGGGCCGCGTGCGGCTGCGAGCGGCCGATCCTGTCGTTGCCCGACAGCACTGCGCGCCTGCAGGCGGCGCTCTTCGAGAAGCTGCCGGGTGAGCCGATCATCACGCGCGACAATCTCGACTCGATGCGTGTCGATAATGTCATGACCGGTCCGCTGGCGCCTGAACTTGGGCTTGTCCCGAATGGACTGGAAGTAGCCGTCGATTATCTCGACGGCGACAACTGGGAGCGTCGCCTGTCGGACTACCGGCGTTACGCGGGGCGCTGACGCCTCGCTTCCCCCATCAGGCACGCAACACCTCGATGTGTCGCGCACGCAAGGAATGTGTCTATGCAACTGATCATCGCCAACAAAAAATATTCGTCGTGGTCAATGCGCCCGTGGGTCGTGCTCAAGCACTTCGGCATTGCATTCGAGGAGCAGAATGTGCGGCTCGCGCAGCCCGACTCGCGCGAGCAGATCCTGCGCTATTCGCCGACCGGCAAAGTCCCGTGCCTGATCGACAACGGCATCACCGTCTGGGATTCGCTTGCCATCTGCGAATATCTGGCCGATAGCTATGCGCATCTTCCGCTGTGGCCGAAGTCGCGCGAGGCGCGGGCTCATGCCCGCAGCATCTGCGCGGAGATGCACAGCGGCTTTACGGCGCTGCGCACCCATATGTGGATGAACGTTGCCGCCCATTGGCCGGGCGCGGGCGTAACGCCCGAAGTGCTGGCCGATATCCGCCGCATCGAGGCCATCTGGGAAGATTGCCTCGGGCGTTATGACGGCCCCTTCCTGTTTGGCGACTTCACCATTGCCGACGCGTTCTACGCGCCTGTGGTGATGCGATTCGCGACGTTCGAGCCGGTGCTGTCGGCGCGCGCGCAGGCGTATGCCGACCGCATCCGCGAAGTGGCTGCCGTGCAGGCGTGGGTGGCGGCGGGACGCGGCGAGACCGAGAGCATCGCTTTCTACGAAGTGCGTCCATGAAGATTTACGCGGTCGGCGGCGCGATTCGCGACGCCATGCTGGGGCTGCCCGTCAAGGATCGAGACTACGTGGTGGTGGGCGCAACGCCCGAGCAAATGGTGCAGCAAGGCTTCAAGCCGGTGGGCCGTGACTTCCCGGTGTTCCTGCATCCCAAGACCCAGGCCGAGTATGCGCTGGCGCGCACCGAGCGCAAGACGGCACGCGGCTATCACGGATTTTCGTTCTACTTCGCACCGGAAGTCACGCTCGAGGAGGACCTTGTGCGGCGCGATTTCACCATCAACGCGATGGCGCGCGAGGTTCTGCCCGACAACAGCCTGTCGGACCTGCTGATCGATCCCTACGGCGGTAAGCGCGATCTCGACGCGCGACTGTTTCGTCATGTCGGTGAAGCCTTCGCGGAAGATCCGGTACGCATTCTCCGATGTGCACGGTTTGCCGCGCGGTTCACGGACTTTTCCGTGGCGCAGGAGACGCTCGGGCTCATGCGCGAGATGACTGCCAACGGTGAGGTCGATGCGCTGGTCGCCGAGCGGGTGTGGCAGGAGATTTCGCGGGGACTGATGGCGCAACAGCCGTCGCGCATGTTCGATGTCTTGCGCGCGTGCGGGGCACTCGATCGCATACTGCCCGAGGTGGCCCGGTTGTGGGGCGTGCCGCAGCGTGCCGACTTCCATCCCGAAGTGGATACCGGCGTGCATGTGATGATGGTGCTCGACTACGCGGCGAAGCAGGGCTATTCGTTACCGGTGCGTTTCGCGGCACTCACTCACGATCTCGGCAAAGGCACGACGCCGGACGCGATCCTGCCGCGTCACCTCGGGCACGAGGGGCGCAGCGTCGATTTGCTCGGGCCGATGTGTGCGCGTCTGCGCGTGCCGGTCGAGTGTCGTGAACTGGCGCAGGTCGTGGCGCGCGAGCATGGCAATATTCACGGGAGTCTGAAGTTCGGTGCGGCGGCCCTGGTGCGTCTGCTCGAGCGGTGCGACGCCTTGCGCAAGCCCGAGCGCTTCGTCGAAATTCTCCAGGCCTGCGAGTCCGACGCGCGCGGACGCGGCGGCGAATTCGCCACCGCCCCCTATCCGCAACGAGATCGGTTGATGGCGGCGCTCAGTGCGGCGCGCGGCATCGATGCAGGGGCTGTCGCGCGGCAATACGCGGACAATCCCACGAAGATTCGCGACGCCGTGCAGGCCGCAAGAATCGCTGCCGTCGAAGCGGCAGGGTTGCACGCCGCCGACGAGTGAGCCGCGCCGCTGGGCATACGCGCCGCCTGAACATCGCGCCGTCGACGAGGCCTTGCGAGAGGCGAGTGGAAGGACAAAGACCACCGCGACGGTGGTCTCTGCGTGGGAGCGATGTTGCCCGTGACGCGCACTGCGGATTGGCAATCGGCCCCGACGCGTGCCCGTGCGCACAGCTCAATCGAACGCCTTATCGTTCGGATGCGCGTAGAGCTGCTTGAGCTGTTCGCTCATGGGGAAGTTGAAGTTGATGTGCTTCGGCGGTACCGGCGACTCGAACCACTTCCTGTACATCGTATTGATCTCGCCGCTCGTCATCACGTGCGCGAGCGTGTCGTCGACCAGCTTCTTGAACTCGGTATCGCCATGTTTCATCATGAAGCCGTAGGCTTCGAACGATTGCGGCGTGCCGGTGACCACCCACTCGTCGGGGTTGCGACCCATCGTGCGCGCACCGGCGAGCAGTACGTCGTCCATCATGAACGCCTGCACGCGACCGCCCTGGAGCATGGTGAAGGATTCCCCATAGTCCTTGCCCGAGATCACGCTCATCTTCATCTGCTTCTCGTTGTTCATCTTGTTAAGAATGCGCTCCGACGTCGTGCCCGCGTTCGTCACGACCGGCTTTCCCGCCAGATCCGCGAAGTCCTTGATCCCCGATTGCCGGTTCACGAGCAGGCGCGTGCCCGCGACGAAGAACGTGTCCGAGAAGTCGACCTGCGTCTGACGCGCCTTCAGATTCGTCGTCACGCCGCACTCGATATCGACGGTGCCGTTCTGCACGAGTGCAATGCGGTTCTGCGAGGTGACAGGAATAAAGCGCACT
This sequence comes from Pandoraea sp., assembly GCF_041919235.1. Lineage (NCBI taxonomy): Bacteria > Pseudomonadati > Pseudomonadota > Betaproteobacteria > Burkholderiales > Burkholderiaceae > Pandoraea > Pandoraea sp. The sequence continues at coordinate 9,431 of NZ_JAYRUC010000004.1, read as the reverse complement.
TGCAGGTCGGGCTTCTTGAGGCGCGTCTTCACCGCGTCGACCACCTTGTTGCACAGGTCCTGCGAATAACCAATGACGTTGTGGTCGTTGTCGTAGTACGAGAACGGAATCGACGACTCGCGATGCCCGATCGTGATCACGCCGCTGCTCGCGATCTTCTGCAGCGTCTCCGATGCCGTCTGGGCCAGCGCCGCGCCCGCCATGACGCACATCGCCACACCCAGCATCGCCCCGGTCAATTGCCTCTTGTTCATGTCCGCTCCTGAAATGGTGCCGCCGTGATTCACGATTGAATCATTTGTTGCATATTAGTTTTTTTGCAACAAATGGTAAAATAGTTGTTAACCCTAGCGATGACAGTGCTCCGGCGTCGCGCAGGACGATCCGTCGGCGCAAATGGCCGAAGTGCGGCGCATTCGCAGGGGAGAGGCGGGCAAGCGGGAGCGGGTACGGGAGCGGAAGAGACGAACGCGGGTTGCAACAGACGTTGCGTTACCGGCGAGCGATTACAGCAAACGAATCAGCAGATTGAAGACGAGCGAGAGTACGACCGTCGAGGCGAACGGGAAGACCATCTCCCGACCGCGCCAGCGAATGCGCAGGTCGCCGGGCAATCGGCCGATGCCGAGTTTGGTGAGCCATGGCGAGGCCGCCGAGAGGATGCAGATCGCGATGAAGATCGTGAACATCCAGCGAAACATATCGGTGTGGCCTTGAGTTGAAGGAGAGGGGATCAGAGGGCGTGGCTGCGGTCGCCCGTGGCGAAGCCGAACAGGCCGGCCCACTCGTCCATGCCGCGTCCGAACGCGATGACCTTGAAAAGCTCACCCATTTCGGCCTCGGAGAGCAGCTTCTGCGCGGCGGCAGCCGCTGGCAGGAACGTTTTCGGATCGGTCGGATCGAGCGCGCTCATTAAATCGACGATGCCCGCATTCATCAGGAATCGCGCTTGCGAGGTGAAACCCAGCAGATCTAGCCCGGCTTCTACGCCCGCATCGGCAATCCCGGAAAACTCCACGTGCGCGGTGATGTCCTGCAGGCCCGGGTAATAGAAGGGGTCGTCGTGCGCGTGATGCCGGTAGTGGCACATCAACGTGCCCTGGGCGCGCTGCGGATGGTAGTACTCGCGCGACGGAAAGCCATAGTCGATGAGCAGCAGCACACCACGGGCGAGCAGCGGGGCGACGCTGCGCACGAATGCCGATGCCGCTTCGTGCGTCTCGGTCAGATATTCCTGTGTCGGCGGCAGATCGGCGAGGGCGTCGAGGGCCTGCGGCAGCGCACCGGCGTAGTCTCGTTCTTCCCACGCGAAGCCATCGCGCGTGAGCGTCACGCCGCGCTCGAACCAGACGGGCCGCCCCTGCTCGTCCGCACGGCGTGCCCACAGGCGGACTGGCATGGCGTCGAGCACCTCGTTGCCCAGCATCACGCCTTGGAAGGCGTCGGGCAACCGGTCTAGCCACGCGACACGATCGAGCAGATGCGGTGCGGCGCGCGCGATCGTGTCGCGCTGGCGCGCACGCAGCTCGCCGGAGAGTTCCATGATCGAGTAGCGCTCGCACGGCGTGCCTTCGGCGTCGAGGGCGAGCAGCAGGTCGGCCGCGAGACGCCCCGACCCTGCGCCAAACTCCAGCACTTGCGCGTCGTCCGTCTGCTCGAAGATCTCACCGAGTTGACGGGCCAGGGTGCGCGCGAAGAGCGGCGTGAGTTCCGGTGCCGTGACGAAATCGCTGCCGTCGGCGGCCAGACGCCCGAATTTGGCGGCGCCGGCGGCGTAGTAACCCAGGCCGGGCGCGTAAAGGGTCAGTTCCATGAAGCGATCGAACGGCAGCCAGCCGCCGGCCGCGTCGATGGCGTCGGCAAGATATGCCGTGAGGCGGCGCGAGTGTTCGAGCGCGTCCGGCTCCGGAACGGGTAAACTATGGGGTTTCGGTGCGGCCTGATTCATGCGGGCATTGTAACGGAGACAGTGCAGACTGGCTGTCATGATTGATACTGGCGTGTCTGCGAGCGAATTGGGGGTAATTTTCGCCGGATTTCGTCAATTTCATGCCGTTTGCGCGTGCTTTTCGCCGGTTCGTGCGAAGCACACCCTCGGATCGGGGCGACGCGCAGCGCTGTCCCACGCCGCCGCGTTGAGTGCCCGGGGACGGCCGTTGCCGCACGAAATTCATCGAACCAACCGCCTTCTGACAGGAATTCGCTGTATGACCGTTGCATCGACACCACGCCCCACGTCGGCCGAAGGCGACGTTGCCAGCACGTCCGGCATGCCGCGCGTGGCGCTGGTGACGGGGGGCGCGCGCCGGATTGGCCGCGCCATTGCCTTGCGGCTCGCGCGCCTGGGATGGGACGTCGCCGTTCATTACGAGCGTTCGCACGACGAGGCGCGCGAGACCGTGGCGGCCATCGAGGCGCTGGGGCGACGGGCCGTGGCGTTGCAGGCGTCGCTGGCCGACGAAGCCGCTACGGCGGGACTCGTTGCGCGATGCATCGCAGCGCTTGGCGTGCCGGTTTGTCTCGTGAACAATGCCTCGCGCTTCGAGTACGATAATGCCGACGATTTCGGCTACCAGGCGCTGGAGCGCCACATGCGCGTGAATGCGGGTGCACCGCTCGTGCTTGCGCGCGAGATGCACGCGGCGTTGGGCGAGACGGAGCGCGGCGTCGTCGTCAATCTGCTGGATCAGAAGCTCGCGAATCCGAACCCCGATTACCTGTCGTACACGTTGTCGAAGGCGGCGCTGGAGGTGGCAACGACGTTGCTTGCCCAAGCGTTTGCACCGCGCTTGCGCGTGGTGGGCGTGGCGCCGGGGGTAACCCTGCTGTCGGTCGATCAGACGCCGGCGGGGTTTGCAGCGGCGCACGCTTCCACCCCGTTGGGCGCGTCGTCGACACCGGAGGACATTGCTCAGGCCGTGGCGTACCTGGCTGAGGCGTCTGCGGTGACCGGCACGGTGCTGTATGTCGATGGCGGGCAGCATCTCGCGCGTTCGTCGCGCGACGTGAAATTTCTGACCGAGCCGGCCGATGCCGACCGGTCTCGTTGATTGTCAGATGGTCATTAAGAGTTTTCAAAATGCATAGCGCCCTTTCCCACCCTCGCCTGATGGACTGCCGTCGCATGTTCCTGCGCGACTATGAAGTGTTCATCAACATCGGCGTGCACGAATACGAGAAGCGTGGCGAGCAGCGCGTGCTGATCAATGTGCAATTGTTTGTGCCGCTTGCCGACAGTACGCCCGTGTCGGACAAGCTCGACGAGGTGGTCGACTACGACTTCATGCGCGAGACCATTGCCAAGCGGGTCGGGCAGGGCCACATCCACCTTCAGGAAACCCTGTGCGACGATGTGGCGAGCGCGCTGCTCGCGCATCCGCGTGTGCGTGCGGTGGGCGTGTCGACCGAGAAGCCCGACGTCTATCCCGATTGCCACTCGGTCGGCATCGAAGTATTCAAGATGAAGGACGCCTGACATGAGTGCCGTCATGCCTGAGACCGGTGCGGCCTTTGCTGCGCCCGCAAACGTTGCCGCCGATAGTGTGAAGAAGGCGCAGAAGCTCGCGTTCGAGAACAACAAGCTCGAGAAGCGGTTGTTCCGTTTGACGGGGCAGGCCATTGGCGACTACAACATGATCGAGCACGGCGACCGTGTCATGGTGTGCATGTCCGGCGGCAAGGACAGCTACGCCATGCTCGACATTCTGCTCAAGCTGCGCGAGCGCGCGCCGATCGATTTTTCCATCGTCGCGGTCAACCTCGACCAGAAGCAGCCGGGATTCCCTGAGCATGTGCTGCCCGATTACTTCCGTTCGCTCGGCGTGGAATTCCACATCGAGAATCAGGACACGTATTCCATTGTCAAGCGCGTGGTGCCCGAGGGCAAGACCACGTGTTCGCTCTGCTCGCGTCTGCGTCGCGGCATTCTTTACCGCGTGGCGGGCGAACTCGGCGCGACCAAGGTCGCGCTGGGCCACCATCGAGACGACATCATCGAGACCGTCTTCCTGAACCTGTTCTATGGCGGCAAGCTCAAGGGCATGCCGCCGAAGTTGCAGTCGGATGACGGCAAGAACGTGGTGATTCGTCCGCTTGCTTACGTGCGGGAATCGGATCTGGAGCGGTACGCTGAGTACAAGCAGTTTCCGATCATTCCGTGCACGCTGTGCGGCAGCCAGCCGAACTTGAAGCGTGCCGAGATGAAGGCGCTGATTCGTCAGTGGGAGAAGCAGCACCCTGGGCGCATCAAGTCGATTTTCAGTGCGCTGTCGAATGTTGTGCCGTCCCATCTGATGGATACGGGGATTCACGATTTCAAGAATTTGCGTGCGACGGGGCAACCCGATCCGCTCGGGGATATCGCGTTCGACGAGGCGCCGTGCGCCGACGACAACGACGCGGGCATCATCCGCATTGCGCAATTCGACGACTGATCGCGCTTGTCCGCGCCCACTGATGCGACCGCTGACGCGACCTGCCGAACGCCACGGTAGCGTCGCATGACCCCGAACCATGTATTTCCACTTTCAAATCGTCACGACGCCATGAATATTGTGATTCTCGCTGCTGGTATGGGAAAGCGCATGCGCTCGAAGTTGCCCAAAGTGCTGCAGCCGCTGGCTGGCCGGCCACTGCTGTCGCATGTGATTGCGACTGCGCGCAAGCTCACGCCGGGCAAGCTCATCGTGGTGATCGGACACGGCGGCGATGCTGTGCGCGAGGCGGTCGCCGGTGACGGCGTGTATTTCGCCGAGCAGGCGCAGCAATTGGGGACCGGACATGCTGTGCAGCAGGCGGTGTCGCTGCTCGACGAATCGGTACCGACGCTGGTGCTTTACGGCGACGTGCCGCTCACCCGCGCCGAGACGTTGCAGACGCTGCTCAACGCGGCGGGTGACGACAAGCTGGGCGTGCTCACGGTCGATCTGGACAACCCGGCCGGTTATGGCCGGATCGTGCGCGACGCGGCGGGCAAGGTGTTGCGCATCGTCGAGCAGAAGGACGCCAACGAGGCGGAGTTGGCCATTCGCGAAATCAACACCGGCATTGTCGTGGCGCCGACACGCGCGCTCAAAGGCTGGCTGGCGGGTCTGAAGAATCAGAATGCGCAGGGCGAGTACTACCTTACCGACGTGATCGCTTGCGCGGTCGCGGCGGATGTGCCGGTCGTCACTACGCAGCCGGCGTTCGCGTGGGAGCCCAATGGCGTAAACGACAAGGCGCAGCTTGCCGAGCTGGAGCGCGATTACCAGCGCAATGCGGCGGGTGCATTGCTTGCGGCGGGCGTAACGCTGATCGATCCTGCGCGCTTCGACGTGCGTGGCGAGATTGCGTGCGGCACGGACGTCAGCATCGATGTGAATTGCATCTTCGAGGGCAAGGTGACGATAGGCGATGGTGCGACCATCGGTCCGAACTGTGTGATTCGCAACAGCACCATTGGCGCGGGGACGCGCATCGAGGCGTTCAGTCATCTGGACGGTGCGGTGGTGGGCGCCGATGCGCACATCGGGCCGTATGCGCGTCTGCGTCCGGGGGCCGATCTGGCCGACGAGGTGCACATCGGCAACTTCGTGGAAGTGAAGAATGCGTCGCTCGCGAGGGGTTCGAAGGCGAACCATCTGGCCTATGTCGGCGACTCGACCGTGGGTGCGCGGGTCAATATCGGCGCGGGCACCATTACGTGCAATTACGATGGGGCGAACAAGCATCGCACGGTGATCGAGGACGACGTCTTCATCGGTTCGGACACGCAGCTCGTGGCGCCGGTGACGGTGCGTCGCGGCACGACGATCGCTGCGGGCACGACCGTGTGGAAGGACACGCCGGAAGATGCACTGGTGCTCAATGGCAAGACGCAGGAAGCGAAGACGGGTTACGTTCGTCCGCGCAAGCAGAAGCAGTAGAATCGGCGGTTATGGATCGGCGTACGACGCGAGCGTGTGCGCCGGAGAGTCAAAAAACGGGTTGAATCCGATCGAATGCGCCAGGGTCTCTGGCACTAAGGGAAGCGAATATGTGCGGCATTGTTGGCGCGGTAGCGCGTCGTAATGTAGTACCGGTGTTGGTCGAGGGGTTGCGTCGTTTGGAGTATCGCGGCTACGACTCATGCGGTGTCGCGGTGTTGAAGGATGGCGTGCCGCAGCGTGCCCGCAGTGTCTCGCGCGTGGCGGATCTTGACGAGCAGCTTGCGCAAACGCACCTGAGCGGCGAGACGGGGATTGCCCACACCCGCTGGGCGACGCATGGCGCGCCGATCACGGACAATGCGCATCCGATCTTCTCGCGCGACGAGGTGGCGTTGGTTCACAACGGCATCATTGAGAATCACGAGGGCTTGCGTGACGAGCTGCGTGGTTTGGGCTACGCGTTTGTGTCGCAGACCGACACGGAAGTCATTGCGCACCTCGTGCATCATCTGCTCTCGAACGGTGCGGCGGGCGATCTGTTTCAGGCGGTGCGTCTGGCGACGCGGCGTCTGAAGGGGGCCTATGCGATTGCCGTGTTCCGCAAGCAGGAGCCGCACTGCGTGGTGGGCGCGCGTGCCGGGTCGCCGCTGGTCGTGGGGGTGGGCGAGGGGGAGAACTTCCTCGCGTCGGACGCGCTGGCGCTTGCGGGCACGACCGATCAGTTCATCTATCTGGAAGAGGGCGATGTCGTTGAACTCACGCTTGAGGGCGTGAAGATCGTGGATCGCAACGACGTGGCCGTCGAGCGCGAAGTGCGCACGGTGCAGGCCTATACGGGGGCGGTGGAGCTTGGTCCGTATCGGCATTACATGCAGAAGGAGATCTTCGAGCAGCCGCGTGCGATTGGCGACACCATGGAAGGGGTGGAAGGCATTTCGCCGACGCTTTTCGGCGAGAAGGCGGAAGCGGTGTTGAGCAACGTCGATTCGATTCTGATTTTGGCGTGTGGCACGAGCTACTACTCGGGCATGACGGCCAAGTACTGGCTGGAATCGCTGGCACAGATTCCGACGCAAGTGGAAGTGGCGAGCGAGTATCGGTATCGCGACAGCGTGCCGAATCCGAGAACGCTGGTGGTGACGATTTCGCAGTCGGGCGAGACGGCCGACACGATGGCGGCGCTGCAACATGCGCAATCGCTGGGCATGACGAACACGCTCGCGATTTGCAACGTGGGCACGAGCGCGATGGTGCGTCAGACGGCGCTGCACTATTTGACGCGTGCGGGAACGGAAATCGGTGTGGCGTCGACGAAGGCGTTCACGACGCAGTTGACGGCGCTATTCTTGTTGACGTTGACGATTGCGAAGCTGCGCGGTCGGCTTACGGCGGCACAGGAGGCGGACTATCTGGCGCAATTGCGGCACTTGCCGGCGGCGTTGCATAGTGTGTTGGCGCTGGAGCCGCAGATCATTGCGTGGGCGGAGGAGTTTGCTCGTCGGGAGAATGCGTTGTTCCTTGGACGGGGCTTGCATTACCCGATTGCGCTGGAAGGCGCGCTCAAGCTCAAGGAGATCTCGTACATTCATGCCGAGGCATATCCGGCGGGCGAACTGAAGCATGGTCCGCTTGCGCTGGTGACGGAAGAGATGCCGGTGGTGACGGTGGCGCCGCATGACGCATTGGTCGAGAAGCTGAAGTCGAACATGCAGGAAGTGCGCGCGCGTGGCGGCCAGTTGTACGTTTTCGCAGACGCGGACACGCATATCTCGAACGCCGAGGGCATTCATGTGATTCGCATGCCGGAGCACTACGGTCAGCTGTCGCCGATTCTGCACGTCGTGCCGCTGCAGTTGCTCGCCTATCACACGGCCTGTGCCCGTGGTACCGATGTCGACAAGCCGCGTAATCTGGCCAAGTCAGTGACGGTGGAGTAAGGCGGGAGGGGCGGGGGCGGTACTCCGTCTGAAGAAGCCAATAGATGCGCATTGAATGTCGCGCCGCATCAGCTAAATGCGTCGCGGTCTCTCCTCTCGGAAAGACTTGCACTACAAGGCCAACGAGCAATTCTGCCGTTGGCCTTTTTTATGGCTTATCGCCGTGAGCTTTTCCGTCGCGGATCATCTCCGCTTGCGCTCCGGCGCCGTCAATACTTCCATCACTTCTTGCTTCTTGTCCTATCCGTAATTTTACGTGGCTGACGGAGTCCGGTGATTCAAGGGGCTGTTCCACCGACAAAGTCGGATTCCTCCTCAACATATCTCGACCGAATGCGGCATCAGTATTCATTCCGTTGATCAACGACTCGTTGGCTAATCGGAACTGTAGTGCGTCGCTCGCAAAGAGCTTGTCCTCGGGCTCTCGACTCGCATCAGATGGAATGCTGCTTCTCCCACTTACCGATGCTGTCGCGCCAGGCATATACCGCGTCGATCTTCGGTTCATCATCTTCTATGACGAGAGCGTAGCGTCGACGTGGGGTAATGTCCTTCTCGTTCAGCGTTTCTACATATACCTTCTTTCCAGAACGAATCTCGGTGTCTTCCAGCACCTGCTGCGCAAACACTGGGGGACGGCCCGTTCCCATTGTGTCGAGACGAGCTTTTGCCTCCGTAGCTAAGGCCGATTTACTTAGGTGCTCCTTGAATATTTTCAGAAGCTTAGCTTTATTACCCTGAATCATTTTCTCTCGAAAAACGGCATCTTTCGGCCGCTCTCTTTGCTGCGCACGTCTTTGCACGTCAAACGTGGTTTCCCACTCCAACATGTCTGCAACGAATTCCCGCAATCGAGCAACTGGCGTCACTTTTATTCCTCTTTAAGGACATGTACAAGGGCAAGGATTTTCAAACGTTCGGGATCGCGTTACACCATTCACCCTAGCTTGATAAAGGACCGAATCAGGCCTCGTTGAACCGAGCCCATATTGCGGCACTACCCGAACAATGACGTTGTTGCCGCGCGTCACTTGGTTCGCGATGCCAGCCTCGAAATCCCTGAACTCACCGCGATTGGTACTCGGATCTTGTGGAAAGACTTCTTTAACGCCACCAAGACCGCCAAGGTTGCGCGCAATCGGGTGCCCTGCGTCGTCGCTAGCACACCCAAAAGTTCGCGCTGCAGCTCGTGAACTTGCATTGGTTGTGGTACCAGTGCCCAGATTCTCGGGACGAAATTTCGCAGTAGCGCTCTTTAGTGTGCCGTTGTCGTTGTATCGATATTTTGTGAGCGGGTTTGAGTCCCAGAGGCCAAGAGGGTCAATCCATTCGACTGGGTTCGGCCTATACTGGTAGACGTTGACGCCACCCGCCAGCCCAATCGGATCCTTCGAGACGAACCGTCCCGAGTTGGGATCGTAATACCGATGCCGGTTATAGTGCAGCCCCGACTCATCAGGTAATGCCCCCTGAAATCCACCGCTGGGAGAAGTAGAATTTTCTCGTTAAGAGGGAGTTCTGCAGATGAAGAAGTCAAGATTCACGGACAGCCAGATATTGGAGGCGCTCAAGCGCGCGGAGGCTG